>JALLOG010000141.1 GCA_027717645.1 Desulfobacterota bacterium AH_259_B03_O07 | reverse complement strand
AAATATTAGGATTATGCCTAAAAGGAGATTTATAATTCCATCAATTGTTAAAAGAATTGCTTTACTCATTCAACTCTACCCCCCACTTGATAAATAGATTCTTTATTTATATAAATCAAACCATATAAATCAAAGTAGTAAGAACACCCATTATTTCAAAGTCCATTAGTGGTGTAATTTCTATGGGTATATATTGGAAGAAGTCCTCACCATCACCAACTCATCCCAACTCGTGGTATATCATTGACATGAGCTATAATTTTTGAGCTATAATATAAAAAAGGTTTATGCATAAAATGGGATTATATTCTGGAAGCGATTGTATCGTTTTGCAGTATAACATCCCTCATAGGAAATTATACTGCATTTTTACAGTCCAATTAATAGTTAGGCACTCAAGTACCTCCAAGTAGGACTATCTAATCTATGGAAAAAGTCGTCGTGTTTGTGGACGTTCAAAATATTTACTACACTACAAAACAGTTCCACAATTGTCATTTCAACTATAACGCATTTTGGGCTAAAGCGACTTCAAATAGAGAAGTTGTGAAAGCGATTGCTTATGCCACTGATAGGGGTGATGAAAAGCAGAAACAATTTCAAAACATACTTAAGGGAATTGGATTTCAATTAAAATTAAAGCCTTTTATTCAAAGAAGTGATGGTTCTGCGAAGGGTGATTGGGATGTTGGCATAACACTTGACGTTATGGAATATGCAAAGAAATCAAACGTTGTTGTGTTAGCATCTGGGGATGGTGATTTTGACTTATTAGTAAATAAAATAAGAAAAGAGTTTGGTGTTTCGGTTGAAGTATATGGGGTAGCTCAACTTACAGCTACGTCTTTGATTAATTCGGCGTCAAAGTTTGTATCAATTGAGAATGATTTGCTATTAAAAATTACAAGATAATGGAGAATAAAATGCCTAACAATCAAATGCACTCTGACCACCATTCCGCTGCACTCCATGGCGATACGGTACTTATCTGTATGGAATGCTGCGATGATGACGGAAACAACTGTTACGTGTCTTGCGGTGGTTAAAAGGACATGAACATCCTAAGAATAAGAGAACCTATCTGATTAACCAGGGATACTTCATATTATATCTCAAATTGCATTATCTGAGTTATTTTTGCCCTAATAAAGCGAATAGGATACGTACACGTGGGGGGCTGGGGGAGTTGGCAACCCCTAGGGTATACCCTACCCCTGCCCTTAATTAACTAAGCCACACCCCCCCACCCCTCATTAAATATATTCAAATGTGTTTAAATAAGTCCTAAGCTATAAATTAAATTCAATTAATTCAATTAATAGTGGTATGTGTTAGGCATTGATACCCATGTATCTGGTTGATATTGGGGTATTCTAAAGAACTAATGATGGGGTGTTGCAAATCCAGCTAATCATTAGTTAATTACTGTTATAAGATAGTCATTAATTAATCTACATGTTGTGGTATTGCCTAATTCCATCACTTGGGTTGCTAACAGTAAAATGTTTGAAATTGTCAATAATTTAATGGAATTACGCAATAATTGTAGATGATTTAACTCTGAAGTGGCATTAATAACCTATGGTACGAGTATCAAAAATAACCAAGAACCTACAATAACTGGGGGTAAATTAAGCCATGAAAAAGAATGTAATAATTTAGGTAGGTTACAAATTCGGAAAGTTAACAGTAAACACAATATCAGACTCTGGGATCTAACACTAGATATTGATTCAATCATCTAGGTCCACGTCTATAATTTGAATCCCATCCGGTTTCATCTGCTTTCGCTTCTCTTGAATATCCTTTGGCATTATACTCGGATCACCGCCAAAACATGCAAAGAATCCAGTAACCTTATGATCGATCTCAAGCTTATCTTTAATATCACCTAAGAGCTCAGCTACAAGTTTCTGCTGGCCTAACGCTCCTGAGATAGCCTTATTTGTGATACTAGAATAAACCTGATAGGCACTATTTTTAATAGGATCTAGCCTATGTGTATAAAGATATAAGTCCATGTCTTTATTATGTTTTTCCTTATATTTCCACTTGGCATGTTTAAAGCTTTCGTAATTAACTCCGATTGTATCACATATGTCCTTAAAAGTGATACGTTCTGGCCCTGAATTTAGCTTATATTCTAATACTTTTCTAAGGATTGGAGGAAAATCTTCCAATTTAGCAGGTGGCTTATTCAGTTCTTTCATAAGATTATTTTACCAATTTTAACCATTATTGCTAGAGCTTAGAGGAACTAAAAATAATCAGCTTGAATACTTAGTATATATGTGTGTGGGGAAGATTGAGAAGAAAAAGAATGACCAATCTACGGTTAAGTCTTAATTAGTCTTCATCCAATACCCCTATTTCCCTTAATTCTTCAACTATAGAAACCATATCCCTTTGAGTTAGCTCGTTATTCTCTCGATACATATAAGTATGTATATTGTCCAACTTTATTTTAGGAGGATCGACGCCATTATCCTGCTGTTCTTTGATATAATCATCTTGCATCTCACAATTGGATAAATAAAGCAATTTAGCTTCACTGGTTACAGGCAAACTCTGCATTTTCTCAGTGATTGTATAGCTATGTTTCTTTAATTCCATCCTATCCACCCCACCTATTACAAGCATACACCCATTTTGTAATTGTGGGATTGATATATATATAAATTAAGGGTCTATGAACCCCTAAAAAGGGTATTTTAAGAAGGCAATGTGTCACTAACGTACTGAACGAGTACATAGTGTAAATCTCGTCATTATAGCCATCTTACTTTCTATTTTCGGTTACTTTTTTATATTGCACAACCAACACCCTTTCGGTTACATTTTACGTCGCAGAATACGGAGTTGCGAAACCCCTCAAAAATATGTTATGGTACGCATAGTTTTACTAAAGTTTCACTTCTTATCCCCGTAAAACATTTCAGGGGTATCAATCTGCTTAAGGGAGGAGGGTAATGGAGAGTGAACGTTTAACACTTTTATTTATAACACCAGGAGGTAAGGGAGCAAAATCTCTAAGCATAAAGTTTTCTCATATAAAGTTGATTTCATTCTCCGTTATTGTATTTTCAATTCTTTCTTGTTTGTCTTTCATATTTACATACAAGCTTCATAAAATTGCAGAAATCAATTCAAACCATGAAAAAGAACTCGTTCAAAAGCTAATCAACCAAACTAATGTACTCAATCAAATCAGCAAAGATGAAGTCATTCTGAAGGCAAGATTAAAGGAAATGGAAGACAAAATACTAGAAATGCAACAATTATTGTATAAAAAGGGAATTAATAAAAACTCCCCCGTAGGTGGAGAGTTTATACCAGCAGAAAAAGGCAGTTTTTCATATGTAGAATTTATGGAAAAGAATATCGACGAGCTATACCACGTAATGAGAAATGTTCCTTTTGGAGCACCCATATCAGGTAAAATTAATTCCAGTTATGGTCACAGAAAGGACCCATTTCATTCAAGATTCGCCTTCCATTCAGGTATTGATATAGATGCTAATTACAAACAGCCCGTATTGGCCACAGCTGATGGAACCGTTAAACAAGCCGGTAGGTACAAAAGGTATGGAAAAGCGATTATAATTAAACACAAAAATGGTTATCAAACACTATACGGGCATTTGTCAAAGGTGCTTGTCAAGAAAGGAGATAAAATTAAAAGTGGGCAGATTATAGGGCACACCGGTTCAACAGGTAGATCAACTGGACCACATCTTCATTACGAGATAATAAAAAATGGAAAAAGAGTAAACCCGGCCAAATTTTTGACACTAAAATAAAGTTATGTTCAGAAGTATGTTCAGAAGAAAGAAGTCAAGAGAATATTCCAACACTAATCCCAGCGAGATCAGAACGTTAATTAGCGAAGAATGTGAATTTGAGGGTGAAATTAAAACCACTTCATCCACTAGAATTGATGGAAAATTCAAGGGTCGAGTAAATCTTGAAGGCAGTCTAATAGTAGGAGAACAGGGTGAGGTTACTGGTGAACTTAAAGCCGATGAAATAATTGTATACGGAAAGGTGGCTGGGATGATCGAATGCAAGAAATTAGAGATAAAAAAGAGTGGAAGTCTTGAAGGAGATATTCAGGTGGAAAGACTGGTCGTTGAAGGTGGTGGAAGGTATAATGGTAGGTGCATTATGGATCATACATATAACACAATCATGGTAGAATCATATTCGGAACAAAGCAAGAAAGTCGAGGGTTCAAATAAAAAAGATCAAGCTCCAAAAGCGTTAGGAAAGTAAAAAAAGTTGTTGAAAATCATATGAATTTCTCCCTTCTGCCGATCTCCTTTTTTAGTTTTTTTCGTTCTTTCTTGGGTAGCTTGAAGGTTGGAGTACTATGTCTAGAAGAAACGGCACTGTATATCCCGATCTCCGGTGAAATCATAGCTATTTGAGATGCCATATCCCGCTATGATGATATAGGCTTCGGTACGTGAGTCTGATCTTAACCCCAGGGTACTACCTCCCGTATAAGACTCTGGGGCTTTTTATTTCTTTCATCAGTCACTTCGAATTTACAATATCTAATTATTAAGCTTGACATATTAAAATAAGTAGCTATAATATTGTTACATGAGACAAAAAAGAATTAGAACAAAGTTATTCAGAGTTTGGTTGCATGAAAAAGAATTGGAATTTCTAAATAATTATGCTGAAGAAAACATGTTTACAGCATCAGAGGTAATACGTGCTTTAATTCATCAATTGATGAAAAAGGAAGGCTATGATATTAAAGAGCCTTTATTGCCTGAAACAGAAATTAAAAAACAGAGGAAATAATTATGGGAGTATTTAAAAAGAACAACAGATGGTACATAGATTATTATAAGCCTGGATATTTGCTTCAGCTTGGATATATGGAATATGAAATGAAATAAATTAAGGGAGGTAAGTAAGCATGGGAGTATTTAAAAGATACCACGAGAGTAAGGACGGCTCTAAGACCCCCTACTGGTACTACAGGCTATGGCACAACGGCAGGGAGATAAAGCGCTCAGTAGGGCCCGTAGGGCCGGTAACCAAGACGCAGGCCAAGCGGGTAATGGAGGAGACCAAGAGGCGCCTTCGACTAGGTGAGTACGACATCATTGACGCCCGTATCCCCACCCTAAGCGAGTTTGCAGAGGAGTACAAAAAGTATGTTAGGGACGTGAAAAAGAAGCGGTCGTGGAGTAGAGACCGTGAGTTGCTCTCGAACCTATGCAAGTATTTTGGAGATAAGCGGCTTTCGGAAATCACACCTAAGGACATTGAGGACTATAAGCGCATGAGGCTTAAAGAGGTTAAGCCCGCCACAATCAACCGCGCTTTGTCTTGCCTTAAGCATCTTTTCAACTTGGCCAAGAGGTGGAAGAAATACTTTGGAGACAACCCAGTATCTCAGGTTGAATTCTTTGAGGAAAACAACAAGCTAGAAAGGGTGCTAACCCTGGAAGAGGAAGAGAAGCTTTTGGCTTGTAGCGCGCCGCACCTTAGGCCGATTATACTTTGTGCGCTCAATACAGGGATGAGAAAGGGCGAGATTCTAAACCTGAAATGGTCTAATGTAGATATGGAAAACAACCTTATCACAATCGAAGCTACCAATACGAAGAGCAAGAAGCCCAAGAGGATTTACGTCAACTCTACCCTAAGAGGGATACTGCTAGAGCAAAGGCTAAAGAATGCTGGGGGGAGTGAGCATGTTTTCCTTGGGGCTAATGGCGAGCCCATAAAGTGGCTCAGGACTGCGTTTGAAAATGCCTGCAGGCGTGCTAATATTACAAATCTGAGGTTTCATGATTTGAGGCATACGGCGGCTACTCGCATGGTAGAAAGCGGAGCTAACATCGTGGCAATAAGCAGGATACTAGGGCACTCTACCCTTTCCATGACCATGAGGTACGCTCACCCTGATGATTCCCTTAAAGAAGCGGTGGAAAAACTGGGAAATTTGAACTCAAACCGTACCAAAAACCGTACCAATGAAAATCCAGAGGAAGCTTGATGTTACGTAACTTCTTGAAATCATTAGGTTTGGAGGGCTGGCAGAACGGCTAATGCACCGGTCTTGAAAACCGGCGTCCGAAAGGACTTGGGGGTTCGAATCCCTCGCCCTCCGCCAGTTTACAACTTTTTAGCCGCGAATTCACACGAATTAACACAAATAGTTAATTGATTTTTCCCACAGATTGACACAGATTTATAATGATTAAAGATACATCATTCACGATACATGATTACTCCTTTTCTTGTATTTTGGATCTTGCATCTTGTATCCTGTTTTTAAATGAAAGGAAAGCTCTTTATAGTCTCAACACCGATAGGAAATCTTGACGACATTTCGCTTCGGGCACTCAGGATTTTAAAAGAAGTCGATCTAATAGCATGTGAAGATACCAGAACCACTAAAAAGCTTCTCTCTCACTATCAAGTCAAGAAACCGCTGACAAGTTACCACGAACACAATGAGGTTAAGAAAGCCCAGAAGCTTCTTAAGCAATTAGAATCTGGTAAAAACATAGCTTTAGTTTCAGATGCTGGCACTCCTGGAATTTCAGACCCAGGATATAGAATTGTGAAACTAGCGTCAGAAAACGGCATAGATGTAATTAGTGTACCTGGGTCAACTGCTTCCATTGCAGCACTCAGCATATCTGGTCTTCCAACATCAAGTTTTGCATTCTTCGGTTTTCCTCCCAAGACAAAAAGCAAAAAAGGAGATTTTTTTAAAGAGTTTCAGGAAGTTACACACACTCTTGTATTTTATGAATCTCCCAGAAGAGTTTTAGATACACTGAAACACTTACTAGAAATCCTTGGAGACAGGGAGATCTCGGTAAGTCGTGAGCTTACAAAGATCTTCGAAGAAACAACTCGTGGAAAAACTTCAAAGGTAATCGATAGATTACAAGAGAGGACAGAGCTTAAAGGTGAGTTTACGATAGTTGTTGAGGGAAATAAAAACAAGGGAAAATATTCTATTGAGAACTTGGAAAAACGACTAAGATTTTACAGAGAAAAGGGATTAAGTCTGAAAGATACTGTTGAAAGGCTTACGAATAATTCCAAAATCCCCAAAAATAGAATTTATAGAGAGGCACTAAGGATTTGGAAGAAGTCCAAGGAATAAAGATTTAATAAAATTACTTCATTTGTCTTTATGCTTCACCGCTTTATCCTTTTCAATCTCGGGACCAACTCTAACTTTCTTTTCAACCTCTTGTTTCCTGTCCAATGCTTCACCCTGAATTTGAGCCTTACATGTATCGCAGATTGAAACCTCGGACGGCTTCCCACAAACCATGCATACCTTCTTTTTGTCCGACATATTCCCTCCACTTTATTTAATTGCCACAGAGTACACAGAGAAAAACATATATCATTTTAAAAGGCTGCCACAGAGT
>JALLOG010000140.1 GCA_027717645.1 Desulfobacterota bacterium AH_259_B03_O07 | reverse complement strand
TTTATCTAATGTTTATTCTATATTGATTTTGTTAGTCTTCTTAATATACAAGGACTGGGCTGACAAAAAATTAGGATTTATTAAATCAATTCCTACAGCCAAAAAAATCTAATGTAATCGGGGTCAGGCCTGAATATTGACTTAAGACAATTAAACTCTAAAATTATCTTATGGCAAGAAAGTTTGGAATCGAGTTTCCTGGCGCCTTCTTTCATGGCATTTCTCGTGGTAATCAACGACAATCCATATTCCACGAGAACTCAGACAAGTCGAATTCACAGACTATATACTCAGAAGCGCGATCAAGAAAGGTAAGAGGAATTGGCTTGTTTGTTAAGAGATTAAGTCAATATTCAAGCCTGACCCCAAATTCTGCAGAAGTGCAACAATAGCTGTTTTAATTACTTCTGGTTGACCCTTAAGCGCACCTTGTATATTATTTTCGAGGATACAGATCTTTTGGGTAAGTTCAGAAACTTCCAAATCCACTCACTCCACTATGACTTGCCATGACATTTCTTATATTTCTTACCACTCCCGCAAGGACATGGTTCATTTCTACCTATCTTTTTTTCACGCCTTATTGGCTTTTTCCTTTCCTCACCCTCTCCCCTACCCATTACCATTCGTTGTTGTTCAACCCTTCTCCTTCTTTCTAGTCGCTCCATATCCATCTCGCTTACAGGTTGTACTCTGAAAAGCTTTTCACATACATCCTCATTACACCTTGCTAATATTCCTGAAAACATCTCGTATCCTTCTTTTTTATACTCATAAAGTGGATCCTTTTGTGCGTATCCTCTAAGCCCTACCCCCTCTCGAAGATGATCCATGCTAAGCAGATGATCTTTCCACAGGTAATCTAGGGTCTGAAGCATTATGTATTTTTCAATTTGACGAAGAGTCTCTGATCCTATGTGAGATTCTTTCTCTTCGTAATATTTATGGACATTCTCTCTTATATAATCCTTCACATCAGATCGATTATGTCCATTGTGAGAAAACTGATCAAAATCAATTTGAACGTTGAATAGCCTGTAAATTGATTCACTGAGTTCCTTAAGATCAACGCCATCAGATTTCAAGTTTTCCGGCACGTTGGAAATTACAATTTCTTCCTGAATTTCATCAGCCATATCATAGAGGCTTTCTTTTAAATCCTCACCTGCAAGGACCTCTCTTCTCTTCGTATAAATAACATCTCTTTGAGTGTTTAAAACGTCATCGTATTCGAGCAAATGTTTTCTTATATCGAAATTCCTTGCCTCAACACGTTTCTGCGCATTTTCGATGGACTTTGAAATCATTTTGTGCTCAATTGGTTCTCCCTCTTCCCAACCAAGCTTATCCATTATCTTGGAGATTCGATCCGAAGCAAATATCCTCATTAGGTCATCTTCCAACGATACATAAAACCTGGATGAACCAGGGTCACCCTGCCTCCCTGACCTACCCCTTAACTGATTATCAATTCTTCTGGCCTCGTGCCTCTCTGTACCGATTATATGCAGTCCACCAAATTCAATAACCTTTGCCTTCTCTTCTTCGCAAATTGATCTGGCTTCAAGCATTGCCTCTTCAAACCGATGAGGCTCCGCTTTATGACTTTCTATTTTATAATTTCTTTTTAAGATTTCCCTCGCTAGAAACTCAGGGTTTCCTCCGAGTATTATATCCGTTCCACGACCCGCCATATTTGTCGCTATCGTCACAGCTCCTGTCCTACCCGCCTGTGCTACTATTTCTGCCTCCCGTTCATGGTGTTTGGCATTTAAGACCTGATGCTTTATTCGAAGTTTATCTAGCAACTTGCTTATCCTTTCAGATTTCTCAATCGAGGTGGTCCCAACAAGGACCGGTTTACCTATATGATTCAGTTCCTTTATTTCGTCGGCTACTGCATTAAATTTTTCTCGCTCACTCTGATAAACTGCGTCATTATTATCTAGCCTTATCATTGGTTTATGTGTAGGAATTACGACTACATTCAGACCATAAATATTTTTAAACTCAAAAGCCTCAGTATCGGCTGTCCCGGTCATTCCGGAGAGTTTCCTGTACATTCTGAAATAGTTTTGAATAGTAATGGTAGCCAGCGTTTGATTTTCATTTTCAATCTCTACGCCTTCTTTGGCTTCAATTGCCTGGTGTAGTCCATCACTCCACCTTCGACCGGGCATGAGCCTTCCTGTGAATTCGTCAACAATGATCACCTTGCCTTCTTTCATCATATAGTCGACATCATGCTGAAATAGGTTATGTGCACGAAGCCCCTGTATGACATGATGAAGCAACTCAATGTTTGTGGGATCGTATATGTTGTTTATTCCCAACATCTTTTCGACCTTGGTTGAACCAGCTTCAGTTGGAGTTACTTGTCGCGTCTTTTCATCAATGGTATAGTCAACTTCCTTCTTAAGCCGCTTTACTACAGAATCAACGTCATAGTAAAGCTGCGTAGAATCTTCAGAGGGACCCGAGATAATTAGCGGTGTCCTCGCCTCATCAATCAGAATGCTATCAACTTCGTCAACTATTGCAAAATTGTGCTCCTTCTGTACGTAATCTTCCAGTGAGAATTTCATATTGTCCCTTAGATAATCAAAACCAAACTCATTATTTGTTCCATAAGTCGTCTCTGCTAAATATGCCTCTTGTCTCGAACATTCAACAAGCTTTGTTTGATAGGCAGCAAGGGCTTCGAGATTCCTCTCTCTTGGAATTTCCATGCTCGCATATTCCTCTGGCCAAACACTTAGGTTGTTTTCTATAGCCTCCTCTGCTCTTGCCGGGTCTTCCCACTCAACTTGATACGAGACTTCGTGGTTTATCACACCGACCTTTTGACCCAGCAATTTGTATATAGGTCCCATCCACATAGAATCACGCCTAGCGAGGTAATCATTTACTGTTACGAGATGTGAACCAAAACCAGTAAGACCATTCAGATAAAGTGGTAATGCAGCTACTAAAGTCTTGCCCTCACCCGTTTTCATCTCTGCAATTTTTCCCTCGTGCAGTACTACTCCACCTATTAGCTGAACATCGAAGTGACGCATGCCTAATGTTCTTCTGGAAGACTCTCTTACGAGTGCAAAAGCCTCTGGAAGAATTTCCCATAGAATATTTTCCAGCACTCCAAGGTACTCGCGCTCGTCAGAGTCTTGATAGTCTTTCAGATTTTTTCTGATTGACTCCTTAAAATGCAGAGTCCTATCTTTTAAATTTTTTGCATGGATTTTAAAAATCTCTGGTTCTAATTCATTTGCCTGTTCAACTATAGAGCCAAGCTTCTTTAGTTCTCTTTGATTTTGAGTCCCAACGATTTTTTTCATTATATAAGAAATCATGTCTGTTTAAACCTCCGGAAAGTCCCAAATTGGGACAATGAAAATTATAAGTTGAAAACCTACCTATAACAAGTTAAGGGGGGTTATTTTGATATGCAATAATATCAATAATATTAAAATCCTAATTTGCTTGAAGCTCCACTGATACTACCTTCGAAGTGCTCGACTCATCACCCGTTATTCCTATTAGGGAATCCACAGCTTGCATCGTTTTTTTATTATGGGTAATGATTAGAACCTGCGATTTGCGTGCAATTTCCTTTAGTAATGCGATAAACTGAGAAGTATTAATATCATCCAATGGGGCGTCTATTTCGTCAAAAAGTAAAAATGGGGAAGGTTTTACAAAACATGCACTGATAACCAGAGCTATGGCTGATAGTGCTTTCTCCCCCCCTGAGAGTAGATTTACAGACTGAAATTTCTTTACACCAGGCTTAACCATAACTTCTACACCTGTATTAGGAATATCATCAGGATCAGTAAGAATGAGTTTAGCATCTCCACCCCTAAAAAGTCTTTTAAAAACTTCCTGAAATTTCTTATTTATGACCTCAAACGCTTCATTGAACCTTTTAGTTGATTCCCCGTCAATCTTGTTTATGGCTTTTCTGAGTGATGACATCGCTGATAGTAAATCTTCCATTTGATCATTCAAAAAATTATACCTTTCTTCCAGGTTTGTGAATTCCTCCGGCGCTAATAGATTCACGGGTCCGAACTTCTCAAGTTTTTCTTTGAGTTTATTTAATTTTGCCTCTTCCATTTCAAGATCAAAGTCCTCAAGGTATTGATCACCGCTAATGAATGCGTCCTCTCTTTTATTCTCCTTTTCTATTCCAAAACGACCTTTATTAATTTCATTTTCGATGTGTTCAATCTCAATTTGTAGGCTATTGATCTGTAGTTGAATAGAATGAGATTTCTCCTGTAAGGAACTAAGTTCTTGCCTTAAACCTTCTTTATCCTCCCTAATTGAATTAGTCTTATTTAGCAACTCTTCCCTATTAAATTTCATCACTGATAATTCTTGCTCCTTATCCTCTAGGTCGCCTAAAAGGTTCTTGGCTTCTTCTCTAGCCTTCTCACGTGCAATGTAAAGATTTGATTTTTCATCTTTCTTTTGCTCTATCTCCTTTAATTCTACTTCTATACGATTACCTATATCTTTTTGCCTCTTGTTTAGATCACCTATATCCTCATAAATGCTTTTTTCCTTTTCTATAAGAGTTGCATTTTCAACTCTAAGATTGGCAATTTCACTTTCCAGGTTTTTCTCCTCACCTTCAAAATCACGTACCCTTTTTTCAAGTTCTCCATATCTTCTTTCAAGTGCCACTCTTTCACTCTCAATCTGTCTTAACTCAGTATTTAGTTGATCTATTTGTCTATCTTTCTCTGTGATCTCAGAATCTAAAACGATTAATTCTCTTTCAACCACCTCATGTCTTTTACCAATCCTAACGAGGTTTTCGCGAATGTTAGAAATATCTTTATTAATCTCCGCCTCTTTTATATCAATCTCGACCAATTCTTTCTCAGATTTTTGTAAAGCACCTTTAACTCTTTGGAGTTCGGAAAAATTTGACTCTATTACCGTTGAAATATTTGTGATCTTGTCTTCGAACGTGTGTATTTCATTCGAAAGCTCACCAATTTCTCTCTTCCTTTCAAACACCCCTTCGTTAGCGAATCCACCTGAAATCGCACCCGTCGAATCTAAATAGTCTCCATCAACGGTAACAAAAGAGGCCCCGTCATCCATTTCATTTCTAAGTGCAATGGCCTCCTTGAGAGAGGAAACTACAAAAATTCCATTAAGCATATTGTCAATTATATCCGCATCAAAGCCCTCAATCATTACCTTATCCCTAAGAGATAGTACTCCTTTCCCATTTCCTTGGTGATTGCCATTTTTGAATTCAGAACTTATTGGGATAAATGTACCCCTCCCCACTGCTAATTCTCTTAAAGATTCTATTGCTGCAATAGCCTCTTCGTTTTCCTTAACGAAGATCCATTTTAGCCTTTCACCTAATGCCGCCTCAATTGCCTTTTCATACCCCTTTTGTACCGAAATAAAATCAGCAGTTAAACCTAAAATCCCATTTCCCTTCCTTTCAACAAGGAATTTTCTTATTCCTTCAGGCAACCATTCGTAGTTTGATTGCACCTGCTTGAGTACATCTAGCCTTGAATATACTTCATTTTGACGTTCTTTGAGTTGAATACTCTCTTCCTTCTTTACGTCTTGATCCTCTGACAATGAAGAAAATTTTGATTGTATTTCCTCATTATTATTCTTAATTTGATACTTTTGTTCTCCTAACTTTCCTTTCCCTTGCTCTAACTCCGATATAAATTTGAAAGTTTTTTCCCTCTCATCCTTTACTTCTCTCATCTCGTTAATTATTCGATCTCTTCTTGATTTAAGTTCATTTAATTCTTTCTCGAATCCAAAAACAATACCTTTTTTTGAACTATATTTGTCCAGGGTCTCAAATAAAGCGGGCCTGCTCGATTCAAATTCACTTCTCTCTTGTGTGAGTCGATTCCTCAAGTTGGACAGTGACTCTTCTTTTTTAATAAGTTCACTTTGCTTAGAGGTTCTTTCGGCCTTAATTTCTTCCAAGTTAGATTTTTTGATGTCAATCTGGTCCCCTATTCTCCCCATTTCCTCTTTTAATAATACTATTTCTCCTTCTAACTTCCCTATATAGAGATCTATTCCCGAGATTTCGCTTAAAACTCTTTCCTCGAAGGCCTGCTTGGACTGCTGATTAGATCTTATTTGAATAATCTCTTTTTCTAAATCCTCAAACTTTTGCTCCAAAGGTTTAATTCTTGCATCTAAATCATCCAATAACTCATCTTTTCCTTTAATTAGACCATTAGTATTTGAGATTCGCTCATCAATTTGGGATTTATCATCAAGAATCCCTTTTCTCTTTATATCTAATTCAAAGATTTTAAAACGGTTAATTCCTACCTCAGTTCTTCTGACTTCTTTAGAAATATTATTAAATTCCTGAGCGTCCCCGGCCTGACGGCTTAGGATTCGCATCTGATGTTTTACTTCCTTAATTATATCCTTTACACGAGCCAGATTCTCATTAGTAGATTTTATCCTACTCTCTGTTTCTCTACGTCTCACCTTGTATTTTAGAATTCCGGCTACTTCCTCTATCAGCATCCTTTTTTCTTCTGGTTTCGCAGTAATCAACTGTTCGACTCTTCCCTGGGCAATAACGGAATATGCTCTAGCTCCAACGCCAGTATCCAAAAACATCTCTGAAATGTCTCTTAACCTACAGGGCGTACCGTTTATGTAGTACTCAGATTCTCCAGACCGAAACAATCTGCGTTTAATTTCTATTTCTTCGAACTCCTGTTTCGCAACATCTGTAATAATCATAGTGACTTCGGCCATTCCAAGAGGTTTCAGGGCTTCGCTGCCATTTGAAATAACCTCATCCATGCCTTCTGCTCTAAGTTTCCTGGGATTCTGTTCACCAAGAATCCAGCGCATAGCATCCAGAATATTTGATTTACCACACCCGTTTGGGCCTACTATTGCATTGATGCCGGAATGGCATTGAATAGAAGTCTTGTCATAGAATGATTTGAATCCAACAAGTTGAAGAGACTTGATTCTCATCTCTTAATAGTCAAGAAAGTTTAATCATAGAATTTTCAGTGATAATAACACAACTTGATGTAGTTTACTAGTGGAAATATACAATATATTGTGTTTTTTATTCTTTTAAGCATGAAAATCAAATTCGACTGTTGGAAAAAATGTAATGATTTAGCCGAGTTTCGAAATCCTTGACGATTTTTCTGAAAGCTTGATGAGTTACGTTACATTCTTAAAGTGTTAGTGGAGAGATTTAGATTTCAATAATCTTCCGGAAGACTAAATTCCTTCCAGCTCTTGTAATTCTTGTAATTTCGACCTCTCTTAACTGTCATTTGCGAGAGACCCTGAGCCCTTCGAAGCCTCAGGATAAACTCCGTCGAATAAAAGTAGGAGCACCATCATGGTGCGCAATATATTCGCGGCTAGAAGCTGCTCCTACATCACAAAAAGGTCGCGATTGTAGATGTCAAGAATTTCGTGGACAAAATTTAAGATTTAAGCGGGCATTCAAAAAATTGCCAAAATCAATTCCGGAAGCGTTAAAAAAAGATTTAG
>JALLOG010000013.1 GCA_027717645.1 Desulfobacterota bacterium AH_259_B03_O07 | reverse complement strand
TGAAAATGCGGTAAAGGAGATAAAGCAAATAGATGATCTTGGTATTAGGGGCGTCATTCATGTCGCAAATGCAAGCTAAAGAGCTAACTATAGGCATCATCGGTGGAGGTCAACTTGCTCGAATGACGGCTATCGCTGCGTACAGATTGGGTATTCAAATAGCAATTCTTGATCCCGACTCAAATAGCCCTGCGCTACAAATTGTGCATAAAAATGTTATTGGCTCGCTAAATGATGTTAACAAACTCGAAGAAATAACCAAGATCAGTGACGTGATCACGTTAGAAAATGAATTCGTTGATGCTCCGTTGCTTGACCACCTTGAGTCACTAGGAGCAAAAGTATATCCTACATCAAAAACTGTGGGGCTGATACAAGACAAACTAACGCAGAAAAGGTCAATAGATTCAAGTGGTATTCAAGTTCCAAATTTTAAAGACGTTTCAACTCCAGAGGATATTTTAGTTGCTGGTGAAAAATATGGATGGCCACTCATTCTCAAAGTCAGACGAAATGCTTATGACGGACGTGGAAATGATTTCATAAAAGGACCTGAAGAAGTGTCAAGAGCCTGGAACATTCTCGGTGGAGATAAACGGAAGCTTATGATTGAGTCGTTTATCAAATTCAAGAAAGAGCTCGCAGCCATGGTAGTCCGAAACACTATAGGAGAAACAGCAGTATATCCTGTTGTTGAAACAATTCAAAAAAATCACATATGTCATATAGTTAAAGCCCCCGCAGACATTAATTCCAAAGCTGCAGATAATGCGTCAAAAATCGCTAAGATGGCAATTGAAGCCATTGGTGGCATCGGCGTATTTGGAGTTGAAATGTTCCTAGTAGAAAATGATCAAATAATGATTAATGAAATTGCTCCCAGACCCCATAATTCAGGTCACTATACTATTGAAGCGTGTATTACATCTCAATATGAAAACCATCTGCGAGCCATTCTCGGATATTCTATTGGATCGACCATGATGTTACAACCCGCAGCCGTTATGGTTAATCTACTTGGCAATCGTGAGGGAGTGTCAAATGTCAGTGGGGTTTCCGACGCACTTCGCATTCCAGGTGTACATGTGCATATTTATTGTAAGAAATTAACGAGAAAAAACCGAAAGATGGGTCATGTTACAATTGTAGGTGAAACAGTAGAAGAATCGCTTGATAAAGCCTTAAAAGCCTCAAACTTAATAAGCTTTTGATTTAAATACTATGGAGGTTCAAAAACAAAAATGAAAGTTTTAGTCGGAATAATTATGGGAAGTGATTCAGATTTACCTACAATGAAGGCTGCGGCAAAAGTCTGTGAGGAATTCGGAGTACCTTATGAAGTGAAGATTGTTTCTGCCCACCGAACACCATTGGACATGGCTAAATATGGTCAAGAAGCGCATAAAAGGGGTTTGAGGGTAATAATCGCCGGTGCAGGAGGTGCTGCACATCTTCCTGGAATGATAGCAGCTCACACACCGCTGCCTGTAATTGGAGTTCCCATAAGTACAGAGTTCCTTAAAGGCCTTGATTCACTTTTATCAATTGTTCAGATGCCTGCAGGGGTACCTGTGGCCACCGTTGCAATAGGTGGAGCAAAAAATGCTGCCCTTTTGGCATTAGAAATTCTAGGAACATCAGATAAAAGGATCCTCAATAGGATTGAAGATTTTAAAGAGAAAGCGGCAAAGGAATCGAGAAAGAAAAATAAAAAGATCATAAAAAGCAAACGATAGACCTAATAATCAAACTGTATTTACCCTAAGTCAGATATTATCGAGATGAATTACATATTTATCTCCTGAGTTACACGCTAATTCTAATAATAGTAGTTAGTTGTGATATATACATTAAGTATATTATGAGGATTGGTTAAGTTTAAGATTAACTCTAATCTATAACCTACTTCCATATAAAGATAAATTTCTTAAAGCACCCTCTTCAATCTGAATTCTTCTAATAAGTAAAACTAAATTTAATACGCTAAAAACCGCCGCGGTAATATAACAAGAAAAAATTAGAGGAATGACAGCTATCTCCGAGATGACCGCAATATAATTTGGGTGTCGAATGTATTTATAAGGACCATTACATACTAGTTCGTGCTTTGGTAGCACTAGTACCTTTGTATTCCAAAAAATTCCCAGTGTATTTATTGACCAGTAACGAAGTAGCTGAGCTAATAAAAAAATGAAAAAGAACACGATCCAATATTCATTTAACTCTCTGTGAAGTAGTATCTTTTCGGATACAAGTGAGATGAAAAATGAAATATGCATTAAAACAATAAATAAATATCCTTTTCTATCGAACTCAATTGCGCCTCGAGATTTAAGAATTCTCTCGTTTCGTCTAGCATACAACAATTCTACAAAACGCTGTAGAAATATAATGATGAGAAAAATCCAAAAAAATATCATGCGACTTGAAATAAAATTACTTCAGAACTAAAACCAGGCCCAAGGGCAGAGATTAGACCGTAGTCACCTCTATTGTAATGACCACTATCCAAAAACTCCTTTAGTACATAAAGCACTGTAGGTGAAGACATATTGCCATGTTCACGTAATACCTTTTTTGTATGATCGAGAGCCCCTTGAGGTAGACAGAGAGCTTCCTCATATGCATTTATGACTTTTTTCCCACCTGGATGAATAACATAGTGTCTTAAATCCTTGTAGGACAAGCTGTGCTTATCCAGGAGTTCTATTATATTTCCCTGAACATACTTTCTAACAATGGCTGGGATGTCTTTACTAAAAATGGCTTTAAAACCAGCATCCACTATTTCCCAACCCATGACATCTAGAGAGTCGTAATAAGTCGTACTCATTGAATCAATCAGATTTATACCCTTTAGATTAAATAACCTATGCTCACTTCCAGCAACAAAAGTAGCGGCAGCTCCATCAGAAAAGAGGGCCATGGCAACTATGTTACTCTTTGACCAGTCTCCCCTTAAAATTGAAAGGCTGCAGATTTCCAAGGCTATAAGAAGTACGCCACTTCTAGGAAAAGCGGCTGTGTACTCCAGGGCACGACTCAAGCCTACAGCACCACCAACACATCCCAATCCCCATATTGGCGAACGTTTGAGATGAGGATCAAGCCTTAGTTCATTGATAATTTTGGCATCTATGGACGGAGTTGCTATACCAGTACTGGAAATATAAATTATGTGATCAAAATCATTATATTCCGCGCCTACGCTGTTGATACAATTACGGACAGCATCAATTGATAATGTGCATGCGCTCTTCACATATTCTCCATTTTTCTCTACGAAGGTATGGGGTTGATAAAACCATTCTGCAGGCTGGGTAAAATGCCTCTTCTCTATCATTGAATTATCAAAGACCCTCATCATTCTATCTATATCATGACGCTTATCCGAGAAAAGTTGATGAGTGAAGTCCCTGATATCACTTTGTAAAAAGGTGTAAGGAAAATCTGCTATTCCTACAGATATAACTTTTGATTTATTCTCTATATTCGATGACAATTGAGTAATATTTACATTATGGATTAGGTTTAAACTATGTAATTAATTCATGAAAAGGTATCTTACGTTCGATGTTATATCAATTATGTCCTTAAAAGATTATTGTGTCGTAAAAGTATATCTACAAAAATAACTTTCTATATCATATGAAATTAATTCTAGACACAGGATCACAAGAGACAGATATGGTACACTGAAGCATGAAAAAATCAAATTCAAGGAGGCGATAATTTGGAGTTCAAATTAATAAAAAAAGATCCAATAGAAAATAAGTCTGAAGTATTGGTATTTGGGATGTTCTCAAATGAAAGAATTAAAGGAAATCTTCTGAATGCCGATAAGGCCTTGGGAAACGTATTAGCCCGCATATTTGAACAAGAGAAATTTACTGGTGACATCGGAAAGAGTTTAATGATAAACACTCTTGGCAAAATTCTAGCAGAAAGAGTTCTGATAATAGGGCTAGGAAAAAGATCTAAACTCGATCCTGATGTCTTAAGAAAAATGGCAATAGTTGCTGCTAAAAAAACTATTCCTTTTTCCAAACATATAGCTTTTTCGCTCGAAAAAGTAGACAGGAAGGGATATTTATCGGCACTCATCGAAGGGATGATACTTGGCTGTTATGAATTCAATAAATATAAGACCAATAACAAGAATTCCAATGGAAATATCAGAGTTGACATAGTCACAAGTAAATTCGGCGATAAGTTGTTTAAGAGCGAATATGAATACGGAAAAACAATTGCGGAATCAACCAATTTCACTCGAGATATGGTTAATGAACCCCCGATATTCTTAACACCAACAAAGCTTTCTGAAATAGCTAAAGAGGTTGCACGTCTAGGAAAACTCCAGTGCAAAATACTCGGTAAGAGTGAGATGGAAAAAACGGGAATGGGAGCACTTTTAGCCGTATCCCGAGGCAGCGAAGAATCTCCAAAATTTATACATCTGACTTTCAATCCCAATAAAAAGCCTAGAAAGTCGGTAGCGATTGTAGGGAAGGGAATTACCTTTGATTCCGGTGGTCTTTGTATAAAACCTGGGGAGCAAATGCGGACTATGAAAATGGATATGAGCGGTGCGGCCTGTGTATTGGGTGTTATGAAAGCCATTTCTAAATTGAATCCACCCGTTACTGTTCATGGTCTAATCTCGGCGTCTGAAAATATGCCGGGAGCAAAAGCGTATAAACCAGACGATATAATCCGAGCACTAGACGGAAAGACAATAGAGGTTGTTAATACCGATGCAGAGGGTAGAATTGTCCTTGCTGATGCACTTTCTTATGCTGTCCAATTAAAAGTAAGAGAAATTGTTGACCTTGCGACCCTAACAGGTGCGTGCATCGTTGGTCTGGGAAATTATACTGCTGGAATTATGGGTAACAATGAATCATTAATAAACAAAATTATAAATGCTTCAAAGCTTGCCGGTGAAAAAATATGGCCATTACCCTTGGATGATGAACTCAGAAAGGAAATAGACAGTGACGTGGCAGACGTAAAAAATGTTGGTAGCCGATGGGGAGGTGCAATTACCGCAGCTATGTTTTTAGAAAAGTTTGTTCTAGAAACCCCTTGGGCTCATATTGATATTGCGGGACCTGCATTCCTAGAAAGGGGAGGAGAATGGTACCCTAAGGGCGGAACGGGCTTTGGTGTAAGAACTATTATTAGATACCTTCTTGGTAGGTAGTAATAATGAAAATTAATGCATAAATGAGACTGTGCAGAAAAAATGGATTACCTTTATGATAGATAAATTATTAACAAAAATCAGACAATACAATTTTATAGAAATTGAGCTGTACGGAGAGATATTAGAAGAGGAAGAAAAGTCACTTATCCCTTTCCTTCCTGGGACAAAGAAACTAACAATTTGGGACTTAGAAAGAATATTTTATCATGCTTCTATAAATCCAGCGGTGATCGGATTATTAATAAAAGTTAGAGATCTAAAAATAGGGCTAGCTCGTGCAGAGGCAATTAGAAGAAGCATGTTCGAATTGAGAGAGAAGGGTAAAGATGTTTTCGCCTATATTGAAAGTGGTGGGAACATCGAATATTTGATAAGCTCGGCAGCCGAAAAGATTTATATATCCCCTTGGGCAGTATTAAATTTAATAGGACTCAAAGCGGAAGTTGTTTTATTGAAAGATTCATTAGATAAACTCGGTATCGAAGCTCAACTAAAGGGTCTTGGAGAATATAAAAGCGCACCAGAAACATTCACGAGAAATTCCATGTCAGAACCAAACAGACGAATGTTAAATTCAATCATTGAAGATATTTATAGACAGTTCATCCGGAATATATCTTTAGGTAGAAAAATAAAGGATCAACAGATAAAGAAATTAATAGATTCCGGACCATTTACCCCTGAAGAAGCCCTTGACAGTGGACTGGTTGACGGAATCGGCTACGGGGATGAATTTGAAACAAAAATTAAAGAAATCTCAAATATTCAGATAAAAGATATTAAACCAAAGAGCCTATTAAGACTCTTAAACATAAAAGATTTCATCCGAAATATAATTGGAAAATTCAAATCCAACCTGCCAGTAATCGCTATATTATCGGACTCTGGAATGATAACACATGGCGAGAGCAAAGGCACGGGTGGCGCAAAAATAATAGGGTCGGAAACTATCACAAAAATGCTCGATATCCTGGCTAAGGATAGAACTATTAAGGCGATTGTGTTAAGAATTTTATCCCCAGGTGGTTCTGGTATAGCCTCTGATCTAATCTGGCATCACCTCAAAACAATTTCAAATACAAAGCCAGTAGTTGTTTCTATGTCAGACGTTGCAGCTTCAGGAGGCTATATGGTAGCACTAGGAGCAAACAAGATTGTGGCTGAACCCCTAACGCTTACCGGGTCTATTGGAATAATATCAGGGAAATTCAACCTAAAACATCTCTATGAAAAACTGGGAGTGGTCATGGAATCGATAAAACGAGGGAAAAGTGCATTGATGTTCTCAAACTACGGAAAGTTCACACAAAACGAGGAAGAAAACCTTGATAAGATTATGAAAACTCTCTATGATCAATTCGTCAGCAAGGTTGCAACTGAGAGGAGGATGGATATTGAACTTGCTGAACGGATTTCTCGTGGAAGAGTGTGGACAGGTGCGCAAGCAAAAGATTTAGGGCTTATAGATGAATTAGGAGGAATTAATGTTGCAATACAAGTTGCTAAAAAAGAAGCAGGAATTCCTGAAAAGACCATTCCTATCGTAAAGTTCATTTCAAAACCGAAGGGCATTCAATTTTCTCCAATAAGTAAGAGTATGGCGCTCTCAAAACATCTTGAAATTATTATAGAAAAACTATATCAGCTACAGAGTGAAAACGTTTTAACCTTAATGCCATTCTGGATTAATTTTAGATAGGAAAAAATATGTAGAGATGAATATATCAGTTGACGAATTCAAGCCACTTGAGAAATTTACTGTCTTTTCCCTTTACTACATCAAAAAACCTTGACTGCAGCCTTTTTGTTATCTTGCCAGGCTTACCATCTCCAATTTTTCTATTATCGACTTCTCTTATAGGGGTAATTTCGGCTGCAGTTCCGGTAAGGAATGCCTCGTCGGCTATATACAACTCATCCCTCGTAAACCTCTCTGCTTCCATTTCTATCCCCTCGTCCTTGGCCAGTTCCATAGTGCAATCCCTGGTGATACCTTCGAGTACTGAAGTAAGAGGAGGTGTTTTTAGAGCTCCTTTTCTTACAATAAAAATGTTTTCACCAGTTCCTTCTGCAACATAACCCTCAGTATCAAGCATTATCGCTTCATCGTATCCAAGAGACGTCACTTCAAGCTTCGCCTTTACTGAATTTACATAATTACCACTGACCTTCGCTTTTGTCATGAATGAAGCCACATTCATTCTTGTGAAAGAAGAGATCTTAACCCTTATGCCTCTAGAAACACCGTCTCCACCAAAGTATGCTCCCCAAGGATAAGCTGCTATAGCCAGATGAATGGGATTTTCACCTGGATGTACACCCATTTTACCCGCACCTATGAACGATATTGGTCTTATATAGGCCTCAACTAACTTGTTGGTAATTAATAGATTAATAGTAGCATCTCGAACTTCTTCCTTAGTGAAAGGGATATTAATTTGAGCAATATGGGCCGACGAAAATAATCTGTCAATATGTTCTTTCAACCTAAATACAGCAGTGCGGTTATCATAGCATTTATACGCCCTTATACCTTCAAATACTCCTAATCCATAATGAAGGGTATGTGAAAGTACATGGATATTAGCCTGATCCCAAGGGACTAACTTGCCGTCAAACCATATTTTGTTGGGCTTAGTGGACATTAATTGCTCCTAGATTGTAACAAATGCGACTAAAAAGCTCGTAGAATATTGCTTATTAGGCAAGGAATTGTCAAGTTAAATCAGCATATTTTCTTGACTATAGAGGTTTTCCTTGAATAATTATAGTGGAAAATGCAAGAAGAGTCAGCTGGACAAATAATAATTAAAAAATATAGCAATAGGCGTCTTTACGACACATCTAATAAAAGATATGTAACGTTAGATAACATAGCCAGCCTAATTCAGGAGGGTAGCGAGATCAAGGTGGTTGATACCCCGACTGGCGAAGATATTTCGAAACTCATACTTATTCAAGTTGTTTTAGAAAGCGAAAAGAATAAGCAGGATATATTACCTGTTTCTTTTCTTCATATGCTTATTAAGCACGGCAATAAAATTGCTAAAGATTTCTTCGAAAATTCCTTCCTTATGATGTTTCAACCCTATCTATCATTTCAAGATAGTTTAAAAAAGAACGTGCAGTATTGGCAAGGTTCAGGACTGTTACCACCGGGCCTTAATTTTCCTTTATCAAATGATGAAAAGGAACCAGTCGAATCCTTAAATGACGCAGAAGTAAAGAAACGCGATGGGCAGGAAAGACATGAAGCTGACAAACAACCAACCGATTCCTCACCAGAAATAGAGATTCTAAGAGAGAAGGTCAAAGAACTTGACTATAAAATTCAATCTTTAAATAAGAGTCGCAAAAGCAAAACAAAGAAAAAAGTGTCTGGTGCTAAAGTAAATGGTTAACTGCATCATCGTACGAATCGAAGTTTTTATCCCACTCAACTATATTTTTCAATCATAACTCTCTTCACTCGAGTTGAATCCTAGAAGCATCAACATTATTACCTATAGCGCTTAGGTTACCCCGAACTTCTACATTCTCAAACGGTATGGCAGTGCAAGCTATGTCCTCACCATTATTATCAACGATTAGAGTCGAGTTTGTAATCTGGACATTTACTCTCACATCTTGACGCTCTGTTACTAGATTCCCTGAATTTCCACTGAAACAATCTCTTTCTCTAACCTCAGCCGTATAGGTTACGATGAAGGTATCGTTAGCAAAAGTCACATTGCCATCATCAATGGTCATGTCCCCAAGCTGTAGGAGTACACCAGGAAAAACATTAATAAAGATCCTTGCCAAGAGCACATCATTCTCATCGAAAAATTTCATTTCCGCAGAAGAATCTGCAAATCTACCTTCAATCGAAAAAAATCCAACGTTATCCGTAGTATCAGAAAATGTCACTCCATCATCGTTTGTTATCTGAACAACGATCCCTTCTTTGCTTCTCTCCGGAATTACGTCAACGATAGCCCCATCAATAATTTCATCATCCATCCCTCCATTGTTTCCACCACCACCTCCAAACTGAATATCACATCCTCCAGACAGAATCAAGGGAATAATTAAGACTAATAGAGTCAATAGAGAACATAAAAAAGGTTTTCTGATCGGCATAAAAACCTCCATTTTTTCAGATTAATGTTTTGTAATTATAACCTTGTAATATTATTTTTTCACTATGTTCGTTTCATTTCTCATGGTAAATTGCTTATTTTGAGGATGGATTTATATATATTCTCCAATATTACATGAACAGACTGCCAAGAGTACTCTTTATAAATCATTCGGTCAGAGATGGTGGACCCGGGAGGAGCCTTTATTACCTATTAAAGTATATTGATAAAAATAAGATAGACTCTCAAGTTTTGATCCCAAAACATGATGTATTCACCGATTTATTAAAAAAAGAAGGATTAGATGGAAATATAATAATCGAAAGGAAATTTCCAGAAAATATAAAAAGGCGTCGCCTCACAAAACATAAACTTTTCTCAACGAATCATGAGGAAAATCATCCATCAAAAATAGTAAAATTTCTGGGGGTTCTTTTTAATTTAATAGATTTAATTACTTTAGTAATAACTTCGCCCTTTTCATCTCATATTACGAAAGCAGACGTTATTTATTGTAACGGAACCCAAGCTAAGATAGTTGGAACGTTTATAGGCTTATTAAATAGGCGCCCTGTAATATGGCATGTTAGAAATATACAACAAACAAAGATACTTTGGACTACTATTAATCTCCTTTCTATGTTGCCTGTAGTAAAACGAATAATCTGCGTTTCCAATGCGGCTGCGGATCAATTCCGCTATAGTAAAAATAAAATAACGGTTGTGCACAATGGCATTGACCTTGATGATTATAATCCCAAGAGAATATCGGGAGTTTTACGAAATGAATATGACATTCCCAATGATGCAGTAATTGTTGGTAGTACAGGAAGAATAGTACCTAGAAAGGGGTATGAATATTTCGTGAAAGCTGCGTCGATTGTCTGTAAGAATCTTAGAGGCATTAGTAGAAAGGTAAAATTTGTTGTTATAGGAGATACCCCTCACTTTTTTCTCAATAATCATCTTGAGTCTATAAAACGGTTGGTAAAAGAACAGGAGCTCGAGGAATTTTTTATTTTTACAGGTTACAAGCAAGACATCAGACCCTATTTAAAGGATTTTGACATCTTTGTTATACCATCCAACTACCCCGATCCGTTTCCAAGAACGGTGATAGAAGCATCATCTTTTGCACTTCCAGTTGTAGGTTTCAGGATAGGGGGAATGGTAGAATCAGTGGCTCACGATGAAACTGGTATGCTTTGTGACCCAGGAAACGAAAAGCAGATGAGCGAGAGTATTTTGAGATTAATCCAGAGCAATTCACTCCGGGAATCAATGGGAGTTGCGGGAAGAGTACGAGCAAACAAATTATTTTCTGCAAAAGATATATCTAAACGAGTTGAAGAAAATATACTAGAAGTAATTCAACAAAACAGATAATGTCAGGTGTTAACGTTTATAAAACGTTTTTAGTTTGCCCTTTCTTTGAGTTCTGAATAGGAATTTTATTGGTGTACCTTCCAATTGAAATTCTTCTCTGAATATCCTTTCTAGAAATCTTTTGTAATTTTCCTGGACCCCCTTTGAGGAATTAGTAAAAATAACAAACGTCGGTGGATCAGTCATGGGTTGTGATATGTAATAAAATTTAATTTCTTTTCCACGAAATAAAGGTGGTGGACTCTTTGTTAATATTCCTTCAAGGAGTGTATTGAGCTTTTTAGTCGGAATTCTTTGGTTTAAATTTTCATAAACTGAATCGACATTACTAAAAATCTTACTAATATTTCTCCCTGTAATAGCAGAAATGAGTAGTACGAATGCAAAATCAGTAGCCTTTAGCTTATCTCTGACGAATTCCTGAATATTCGGCGTATCTGCGATCTCCCTAGGTACAAGGTCCCACTTATTTAAGAGGATGATGCACCCCCTACCTCTCTCTTTAATTAGATCCGAGAGGTGTGAATCCTGGAGAGTGGGGCCATCCTGACTATCTATCATATGTAAAACTATATCAGATCTCTCAATTGCCCTCACCGCCCTCATAACGCTGTATCTTTCAACTGCAAACTTAATTTTCGACTTTCTTCTCATTCCAGCCGTATCAATGAGAATGTATTTCTTTCCATTGTTTTCTACCTCTATATCAACTGAATCCCTCGTCGTTCCTGGAAGTGGGCTCGTCAGCAATCTCTCTTCACCGATAATTCTATTTATTAATGTCGATTTACCCACATTTGGTTTACCAATAACTGCAATCCTAATTTTTACTACTTCATCTACCTGACCATTTATAGATTGTTCCACTTGCACATTTAATACTATGGTATCTAATAGTTCATTTATTTTCCTTCCATGTTCAGAAGATACAGAAACAATGTCTTCGATTCCTAAGGTATGAAAATCAACGGTACGAATTTCATGCTTCTCATGATCTATCTTGTTTACCACGTAAAGTACCGGTTTATCAGATTTTCTGAGTAGATTTAGGACCTCCGAGTCCTGGGGCATAACACCGGTTTGGCCATCTAGGAGAAAAAGAAGCAGGTCGGCTTCCTCGATAGCTATGCGAACTTGTTTTCCTAATAAGGAAAGATATAAATCGTCGGTTTCAAGCTCAAAGCCACCAGTATCAACCAAAGTGAATTCAATTCCACTCCAATCCACGTCAGCATAATTTCTATCTCTTGTAACCCCCGGTATATCATCGACTATTGCCTTTCGCCAACCTATGATTCTATTGAATAGCGAGGATTTCCCGACATTTGGCCTCCCAACAATTGCTACAATTGGCTTTACTTTTGACATTTTTTCCTCATATATAAAAAATAAAACATCTGTAAGTGGATAAATGTAATTAGATTAATGAATGAATGGATCTGTTTCAAAGAATTTTGTAAGCAATTTTGTTGATGGATTGGTTCAAACCTATCAGTTATTGTTTTAATATAACAAAGAATCAGTTCCAAAGTCATTTTGGTTGGAGGAATGAAAAAATGAGATATTTATTGCTTGCTTTAGTCTTGTGTCTCTTTAGCACACCGACATTTTCAAGGGTAGACTTTATTCAGGAATATATATTATCGGGAATGCCATTTGAGGTTGTTTTTGATAATTACGGATTCACAGAGGATAAATGGATTGGTAGATGTGATCACTATACAACTGCCAAGTTATGTCGAAAAACATATATTGGTAGGTTTAATAAAGTTACTAGAACGTGGGAATTTACTAGATTCAATGAAAATACAGGAAAGTTTGAAAAATTTAAATCTCAGGCACTATCAAATGGCGACCCCCTAAATTATGAAATGCTTATATTTAATGAACGGTTTCACTTTGACGAAAAGGGCAGGGTTCTACACGCAGGCGATGGTAAAGTTGCTAGTGTATCTCCGAGTGGTGATATTAACAAGACATACAGTGTTACAAAACCTGTAGCAATTAAGAAGAACGCTAGTGATTTTAAGAATGAGGGATATGAATTAATCCAAAGAATGGAATACCCGGATGCTATTCAGACATTGAACAAAGCAATAAAACTTAATCCCATGGACTCTGTTTCTTACTACTACAGAGGGTACGCCCTAATAGGTTTGAAAGATTATTATAATGCAATAATGGACTTAGAGAAAGCTACTATTCTTGACCCTTCATTTGCAAATGCCTACAGCAGCCTTGCTATTTCATACACAGAACTGAAGGACTATAATCGTGCAATAACGTCCGGAACAAAAGCTATAATTCTCAACCCCAAAGATGGTACGAGTTATTATAACAGGGGAATTGCTTATTATTTCCTAGGTAAACATGAAGATGCCTATAGGGATTTTGATGAGGTTGTTAAACTGGAACCAACAAATCAAGATGCCAAAACAAATAGAGATATATTGTTTAAGAAACTTAGCAATAAATGACGGGTAGTTTATATCGATATATCATGTAATTATTTATATATATATCCTATCTTTCGGCGATATTTATCTTATATTATCTTCGCAAATCATAAATATATTTATATTCTGCTTTACGTTTGAACTGTAAGCATCATAATTCAAGTAACTTACTACGATGTTTTCTTACACTTCTTAAAACAAATTTGTGATGATGTGCGAGCTGTTCTTCAGTATATTGGTGCTCTTCACCGTAGGGACATGCACGTCTTGAAGCACAGTTTGTCTCACAAGTATCAGTGGTCAGACGGTATTTCATACACGCTTCCCAATCCCAACCCTTTGATGAAACAGTATTAGCTGGGCAAGCAGATATGCATGGTTTGGAACAAGAAGGGCAGGGGTCAAAATCCTTTAGTGGTTTGTCAAAATAATTAAATTCGAGATTAGTAATTATTGCACCTCTCAAAGAAATCCAAGGACCATATTCCGGATTAATCAATACACCCAAGAGGCTATCGACTCCTACCCCAGCTAATTTACCTAGTTTCATAAAATCTAATTGAAACGCCGTGGGGCCAAACGGAAAAACCATATCGTATTCTGATTTATTTTCATCCAAAAACCCAGCCACTGATCTGAATCTTAATTTCGTGTACTCATCGATCCAGTCTTCACTTCTGATCTTAAATCCCGGATTCTCCTCAAGATAAGTCTGTAATATTTCCCAGAATTCTTTACCAGCAAAACCCACTAGAATGATTGACTCTGCATCTTTAAGTAGCCCGTCGAGTTTTCTGCTAGTTTTTATCTGTTTTTTGTAGGCAACCGCTTTTACCTTGGTAACAATATTAAATCCGTATGAGTTTAAAAGTCTTTCAATATGGTCGTAAATTAAATCTGGTTTCATGATGAACCGTGAATAAGATTACAAAGTGTTTATTTCTAATTCGAACACAAGAAGCATTATAACTTAATTAAATTGATCAGATAATATTGATAGTGTAACTTAACAGTCAATAATGAAAATAATTTTTCTAGACGAACTTAATTCCCTAAACAAAGAACGGAAGAAGAAGTTAAAAAAGCTAACGTCATTGATACTAAGAAAACTTGAGATTCCAAATAATAAGGAGTTATGCATAACCTTTGTGAACGACGATTCGATGAGGAAAATAAACGAAGATTATCGAAATATTAATCGGACTACAGATGTACTGGCCTTTCCACAAGATGGTCCTGACTCTTCACTGCTTGGAGACATTATCATTTCAATAGAAACAGCAGTTAGACGATCGAATATGCATAACATGAAACTCCAAGATGAAATTAATATACTAATTATACACGGGGTATTGCATCTTTTAGGCTATAACCACAAGAGAAAAACCGAAGCTAGAGAAATGAGAGAAAAAGAATCAGAATTGTTTTCATATATCAATTCTCTGAAATGACTGCTGAATCGAACTTTCTATCTCTTCAAGTTCTTTTAGCGTGGGTAAGTCCCTTAAACTTTTTAGACCGAAAGTTTCAAGAAATTCATTGGTCGTTCCATAAAGGAATGGTCTACCAATTACTTCTTTTCTCCCCTTTATTTCAACAAGTCGTCTTTCCAAAAGTACTCCAATTACACTCGATGAATCCACGCCCCTTATTCTATCAACTTCAAGTCTGGTTATAGGTTGATTATATGCGATTATAGCCAGGGATTCTAAAGCTGCACGACTTAACCGAAACGGTCTGCTTTCTTTAAAGCGCATGATGTATTCGCTAAAATCAGAACTTGTTCTAAACTGGAAACCATTCGCAACCTCACTTAGCTTAAATCCTCGATCAAGAGCACTCCACTCGTTTATCAATTCCTGAATACAATCAGTAATTTCCCTCTTATTTAAATCGGGGAACACCTTTTGTATTCTCTGTGAAGTAAGAGGCTTATCCGAAACAAATATCATACATTCGATGACCTTTTTTAACTGATCCTTTTCCAATTCGATTACTCTCATAAGTATATAAGCTTTATTGGTGCAAATGGGAAATCCTGATACGCAGCAATGGTATGAGTTCTTATAAGTTCCAGGATTGAAAGAAAAGTAATTACAATATCGAATCTAGTTGCGCTTTCAACGAATAGATCTTCAAATTTCATTGTCTTCCTTAAACTTATTAACGAACGGACTTGCTTTACTCTATCATCTAGAGTCATGGTTTCAATGTCAAATTGTATACCATCTGACCAGCCAAAATTTCTACGCGTACAAATCGCTTTAAGTGAATCTATTAACGACCATAGATCAACCTTCAACATCTGCGATTCATTATCCTCTTGTCGTTCGTCTTGAGATACCCTAATAAATACGTCTCTATCCAAGGCTTCAAGGTTTGAAAATTTCTCTGCTGCGTCTTTATATCTCTGATATTCGATAAGCCTCCTTACCAGATCAGCCCTTGGATCTTCTTCCTCTTCATCTTCTTCCGGAGGCTGAGGTAAAAGCATCTTTGACTTAATGTGCCCAAGTTCTGCAGCTATAATCAAATAATCCCCTACAATCTCAAGGTTTAGCTCTTTCATCAATTCAAGGTACTGAAGATATTGTTCGGTTATTAAAGCAATATGAATATCGTAGATATCAATCTCATGCTTCTTTATAAGATACAAAAGAAGATCTAGTGGCCCTTCAAATGCCTCTAATTTTACTATACAGGTGTCGGTATTTTCCAACTTCCTTTAAGCCCCCTAATTTATTAAGCTAATGATACTATGAAGTAAAATAAGAAACAATTTGCCAAAGCTGAAAATAACCCAAACCACTCAATGCCTCGGCAATTACTGAGACAGGATACCAAAGAATATATGTAAAGACACGACCTCCAAATATAAAAAGCCCAACTAAAATCAGCATGCCATATGGTTCAAAACGACTATAAGCATATGCTTGCTTTTCGGGCAATAAACCATAGAGAACACGAGATCCATCCAGGGGAGGGATTGGTATCATATTAAAAATAGCGAGAGCAACACCGTATTGAAGGCTGAGAATTATAATCACCAGCGATGTTGAGTAAATCCCTGATATTGCCTGTTCAGAAGTAAGCAGACTGGGAACAATGTATCGTAGAATCAAACCGGCACAAATAGCCGTCAATAGATTAGCAGCAGGACCAGCAAGCGCCACAAGTAACATTCCCTTTCTTGGATCTTCAAAATTGTGTGGATTTACTGGTACTGGTTTCGCCCAACCAAATCCGACAATAAACATGAGTATAGTTCCTATTACATCTAGGTGTACAATCGGATTTAGAGTCAAACGCCCCTGCCTCATGGCTGTATCATCACCCAGGTAATTAGCCACCCAACCATGGCAATATTCATGAACCGTCAAGGATAATAAAATAACGGGTGCCTGAATGATTATAAGCTTAAAATTTAAATCCATAAAAGAACACTCGAGTTTTAAAAAAATAAACTTTAATGAAATAGGACATAAATTATCATGATCTGGGATGATGTTTTTTATGTATCTCCTTCAACCTTTCATTTGCAACATGTGTATATATCTGTGTCGTGGATATATCCGAGTGGCCAAGCATAAGCTGAATTGTTCTTAAATCAGCTCCCCTTTGTAACAAATGAGTCGCAAATGAATGTCTCAGAGTATGGGGACTAGTTGGTTTGGTTATCCCTGATTTTATTGAATGATTCCTTATTATCTTCCAAAATCCTTGTCGAGTGAGACCACCCCCTCGTCTTGTGACAAAGAGGTAAGGTGAAGTCCTGTTCTTAAGAATGTTTGGTCTTGAAAATTGTAGATATTGATTCAAAGAATTCCTTGATTTATCACCAGTCGGGACGATTCTTTCCTTAGCGCCTTTTCCAAATACAACCAAATATCCCAGTTCAAAGTTTACACTATTAAGTTCGAGCTTGACAAGCTCAGAAACTCTAATCCCCGTTGCGTAAAGAATCTCTAGCATTGCATTATCCCTCATACCCTCTAGTGAAGAACAATCAGGTGATGAGATAAGCTTTTCAACATCATCTATCGAAAGAAAATCCGGTATAGTCTTCTTAATTTTGGGTGTTTTCATGTGTGTCGTTGGATCTTCAACTATGATCTTTTCAATTAGCAAAAATTTAAAAAATTGTTTTAAAGAAGCTAGGATACGAGCAACTGATCGTACATTAAGACCCTCATCTTTCAAATATGTTAGAAAATCCAACATGTCATTGTAACTTAAGGCTTCAATCTTAGAGATATTCTTCTTTTCCAAAAATTTAAAAAACTTCGAGATATCTCTACGATATGAATCTATAGTATTTTGTGAAAGTCCTTTAACCGCGGCTAGGTATGAAATGAATGATTTCAGGAAATTATTCATGCCTAATGGAAAAAATATGAAAGTTTATGTTCCCAATTCCCAGGAATGGAGATATTTTCTCTGTTCGTTCGTTAAATCATCGATCTTAACACCCAAAGATTTAAGCTTCATATCAGCAACCGTCATATCAACCTTATCAGGTACGTCATAAACCCTATTTTCAAACTCCTTTGAATTTTTGACTATATATTCAACACAAAGTGCCTGGTTAGCGAAGCTCATATCCATTACACTCGATGGATGTCCCTCTGCAGCAACCAGATTGATTAATCTGCCTTCACCTAGGATATTTATTTTCTTTCCATTCTTGAGGGTATATTCTTCTACATAATCCCTCATGTTTCTTCTTGCTCTAGCAATGCTTTTTAGCCCCTTTAAGTCAAGCTCCACATTAAAGTGACCAGAATTGCATACAATTACGCCGTCCTTCATTTTCTTGAAATGCTCTTTTCTTATCACGTTTATGTTCCCGGTTACGGTACAGAAAAAATCTCCTATTTTAGCAGCTTCATCGAGTGGCATTACTCTAAAACCATCCATAACCGCTTCTAGAGCATTTAATGTATTTACTTCGGTAACTATGACATTGGCACCCAGACCTTTAGCTCTCATTGACAGACCTTTACCACACCATCCATAACCACAAACGACAAAATTTGTGCCTGCAACTAGTCTATTCGTGGCTCTTATTATTCCGTCTATGGTACTTTGGCCTGTTCCATACCTGTTGTCAAAGAAATGCTTCGTGTTTGCATCATTCACAGCCATTATTGGATACCTGAGTACACCTCTCTTAGCCATGCTTCTTAACCGAATCACTCCCGTTGTTGTTTCTTCAGTACCCCCCAAGAGGTTGCTAAGCATGTCCACCCTATCTTTGTGCAGCGTTGAAACCAAATCTGCTCCATCATCCATTGTAATGTGTGGCTCCATATCTAATACACTGTTTATATGGGTATAGTAAGTTTTTGTGCTTTCTCCCTTAATAGCAAAGACAGAGATTCCATGAGCCTTTACTAAATGCGCCGCCACGTCATCCTGCGTGCTAAGCGGATTTGACGCACAAATAGATACCTTGGCACCCCCCTCTTTCAAAGTAATCGCAAGATTTCCAGTTTCAGTTGTTACATGTAAGCAAGCCCCAATGCTAATCCCTCTTAACGGTTTTTGTTTTCGAAACCTATTCTTAATTTGATCGAGTACGGGCATTTGCTGGGCAGCCCACTCAATTCTAAGCTTTCCAGCCTTAGCCATATTTTTGTCCTTTATGTCATATTTCATTAATGTCCTCCATTAATATCTCAACAATTACATGATTTATTTTAATTGTAAAAAGCAAACTTGGGATGAAGTTTAGATGTGCCCTCACATTAGTATTTTGTGAATCAAGCTAAAAATAACCAATTTACCATTTATTACCCTACAGCCTTCCTCAGTTGTTCAACTTTATTATTGGCTTCCCAGGTGAATTCCGGTTCATTTCTTCCAAAATGCCCGTATGAAGCAGTTTTTTTGTAAATTGGCCTCAAAAGATTAAGGTTTCTTATTATCTCAGCAGGTCTCAAATCAAAAACTTCTCTTATTCCCTTTGAAATCTCTTCATCTGATATAATGCCTGTATTGAATGTATCAACCATTACAGACACGGGCTCGGCAACGCCAATTGCATAAGCTATCTGGACCTCGCACTTATTTGCTAACCCTGATGCAATTACATTCTTTGCGATATAACGAGCCATGTAGTTAGCGCTTCTATCTACCTTTGATGGATCCTTACCCGAAAATGCTCCTCCCCCATGTCTAGACCATCCACCATAGGTATCGATAACAATTTTTCTCCCGGTAAGCCCTGCATCTCCTTTGGGACCGCCTACGACAAATCTCCCAGTGGGATTTATATGTATTTTTGTCTTAGATGTTAATAAATCATCCGAGATTACCGGCTTTATTACAGTCTCAAGAACACCCTCATAAATTGTACTATTTTTAACATCGGCTGAATGCTGTGTTGAAACTACTATGGTATCAACACTCTTAGGCTTTTGGTCCTCATAGCTTACGGTGACCTGAGTCTTTCCATCGGGTCCAAGAAATGGCAGAGTTCCATTCTTTCTTACGTCAGAAAGACACCTAGCTAGCTTATGCGAATACATTATTGGTGATGGCATGAGTTCAGGTGTTTCATCAATTGCATAACCGAACATAAGTCCCTGATCACCAGCTCCCTGTTCCTTATCCTCACTAGGATCTACCCCCATCGCTATATCGGGTGATTGTTTTCCCATCGCAAGTAGGACACTACAATTATCAGCATCAAATCCCACGGAACTGTCTGTATAACCAATGCTTCTTATTGTATTTCTTACAATGTCATCCATATCTATATGAGCAAACGTACTACATTCCCCAGCAACTACAACTAGGCCAGTTGTGAGAAGCGTTTCACACGCTACTCTCGCATTTATATCTTGTGAAATTATTGCGTCAAGTACAGCGTCAGAGATTTGATCCGCCATCTTATCAGGGTGGCCCTCAGTCACGGATTCTGAGGTGAAAATGAAATTGTTTTGAGTCATTTAGAAATTACTCCTAGTATTTCAATCTAACGATGGAAGGAAAAAATATAATCTTTAAACTCGTCAAGTCAAGGAACGCTAAGCTCAAGATAATTTATTATATATTCAAAAACAATCAAACAAGTTCCTTCGAATTTGCTATGAATTATAATCTCGATTAGCGTATCGCATAGCCCAAAGGCAGATGGTATAATCGTTTTAACATATTGATAATCGTGCGGATTGACATAGGAGATTTCATAGAACTTTTATCCATGAAAACAAAAATTTTTTCATGTATATTAATGTAACAATATCTTCGTTTACATCATATCTACTACAAAGTATATATCTGCTGGACATCAGTAATGGATTAGCACAAAAATATGGATGATGAATAAATTAATTGCACCTTCTATACTCTCGGCCGATTTTGGCAGATTAATAGAGGAAGTAAACGCCATTAAGAAAGCAGGAGCAGACTGGATCCACATTGATGTCATGGACGGTCATTTTGTACCAAATATAAGTCTAGGAATTCCAATAATTGAAGCGCTTAAGAATATTACTTCTCCGCCAATGGATATACACCTCATGATTGATAATCCGGACGAACGTGTAGAGGACTTTATAAAGGCAGGAGATCCGTTGGTGAGGGTAATTACAGTGCAATATGAAACGTGCAAATTACTTCATAGCACAATATCCAGGATCAAATCCAAGGGAGTTATGGCCGGCCTTGCCCTTAATCCATTAACGCCACTTTCAGTTTTAGAAGAGATTTTTCCGTATATAGATTTGGTTCTTGTCATGACGGTCGAACCTGGTTTTGCCGGACAACCGTTTATAAAATCTATGATTCCCAAAGTTAGAGAACTTAGAAATATAATTAGTAAGCTAGATAATAAACCCATCATTGAGGTTGATGGTGGCATAAAATTGAATAATATTAGAGAAGTAGCTAAAGCAGGTGCCGACGTTTTTGTGTCAGGTTCAGGAATTTTCAAGACTAAAAGCTACTTTAAAACAATTCAAGCAATGAGAAAGGAACTAAAAAGGAGGAAATAATAGTCCATATATAAATTGATACCTCGGTAATGAAAATAGAATACGAAGAGTCCCCATTCCTAAAGACCTGAGCAATTCAGAAACATTAATTAACCAATAGGGTTACACTTAGAGTGGAAATATTAAGCACATATGTCAACGACATTGAGAAATATTTTTTGAATTTAAAAGGGGAGGGCATTATGCTTTCACCCAAAGAGTATGACCTTATAGTTGAATGGAAAGCCAGGTCAGTACCCAAAGAAATCATTTATAAAGGGATCAGGAAGGCCTTTACTGAACTTACAGATACCGAAAAAGAAATAAAAACGAAGTTTCGTAGCTTAACACAATGTGCAATTTACGTTGAAGAGTTATTTGAAAAATATAGAATCAATCACGAAGACATAGCTAACGAAGTAAGTACCAGCGGTTCTGATCTCATTAAACATATTGTTGAAAGACTTAGTACAACGATCAAGTCCGAAAAAAGAGAAAATATACGAAAACTTTATATTAATGCTAGAAATAGGATATTAGAATTAGCACATGCGGATGAAGATGATATATATAAACATTTAAAAAGTATAGAAGAAGACTTCTATGAAGACTGTTTTCAGAGAATTCCAGAATCAAAGAGAAAAAAAATAATGTTAGAAGCCGAGAACAATATTAGTAGAAGGTCACGTTATATGACCGATAAGGCTCTTAATGAAAGTTTAATATCTTATCGTAATGAGATATTATCTAAAGATTACTTTATTACAAAAATACTTGATTATGCCTAAGAAAAAGAAACCAGTGAAAAAACTACAATTAGGTTGTGATGACTGCTATCACAAAGGATATTTAGTCGAAAAGAAGAATAATCTTGCGAGGGCGAAAATATGTAATTGTATAATTAACTGCCAATCCTGCAATGGAACGGGGGCAACCCTTACTAGAAACGATAATGGATACATATATATTAATCCCTGCGGAATATGCGGGGTTATCCAAAGAAATGTAAAGCTTTATAACATGGCTGGTATTCCTGCCAAGTATTTTGATGTTCTTCAAGTAGACACATTCCAACCTCGGAATCACGAATCACACCAAAAGGCGCTAAGTTATGCAAAAGAATTTGTACAACTATACCCTGATAAAAAAGGATTCCTCCTCATGGGTGCTGCAGGACTTGGAAAGACACATCTCGCTATTGGTACAATATCTGAGATGACCCTGGAAAGAGGAGTCAAGTGTTTATTTAAGGACTTCTTCTATCTGCTATCTGAACTAAAAGAGGCTTATTCATTTGGAACAGCTGAAAATGAAGTAATTCGACCCCTCGTCGAAACTGACATCCTAGTTATTGATGAATTGGGCAAGGGGAGAAGCAACGAATGGGAATTAAACATACTCGATCAACTAATATCAAAAAGATATAATGCCTCTAAGATGACTCTGATAACTACAAACTACATTTCAGAAACCATGGAAAACAGAGATCCAGAAAACAACGAAATATTGGAATTAAGGGTAGGGAAAAGAATAGCTTCACGATTGTATGAGATGTGTGAATTCATACCCCTTAAGGGAAGAGACTACAGGACATTGAGAAGGGGTCTCTAAAATTTCCAGAATTGCTCCTGAATCTTAATTACCTCTCTGATAGTGTTATCCGCTTTCGTATTTTCATTAATATCAACATATTCTGTTTTCTTTTTCTCTAATAATTCCTCTATTACCTCCTTAACAGACAACGATAATCCATCGAGATTATATCCCCCCTCAAGTATATATATTGTTCTTCCATTACAGTATTTTTCTGCCTGTTCTTTTAAATATCTTGTTAACTGTGCAAATCCTTGAGGAGTCACATTCATTCCACCTAATGGATCATCTAAATAGGTGTCAAAACCTGCTGAGACTAAAATGATCTCTGGATTGAATTGCTCAATCACCGGACTGAGAATTTCAAAGAAGATCTTTACATATTCTTTATCTCCCATTCCCACGGCGAGGGGTACGTTTAAGTTGTATCCTTCGCCACTACCAATTCCCACTTCATCTGCAGAACCCGTGCCCGGGTAATAGGGATATTGATGTGTCGAAAAATAGAGAACCTCTGAAGAGTCATAAAACATATTTTGGGTCCCGTTTCCGTGATGCAGATCCCAATCTACTATTAATACCCGTTTGAAATCAAGAACTTTTATGATGTATGCAGCACCTACTGCAACGTTATTAAATAGACAAAACCCCATCGCCCTATCTCTCTCGGCATGATGCCCAGGAGGGCGTACTAGAAGAAATGCAGTGCTACCTTCACTATTTACAACGTTTTCAATAGCAGACAGCACTCCACCAGCTGCGCGAACAGCCGCATCAAAAGAAACTGGACATGTTGAGGTGTCAGCATCTAAAAATACTCTTGGTTTACCCCTAGTGGATTTAATTACGTCATAGTAGTCTGGATCATGAACCAGACAGATTTCTTCCTTCGAGGCATCTCTGGGCTGTAGCCTATCAACTTCATCAAATAATTTAGTTTCCTTGAGCATGTCGAGAATTGCTAATAGTCGATGCTGAGATTCTGGGTGCCCCATTCCATTGTCATGATCAAAATAGAGCTTATCAAGAAATACCGAAACTTTCTTCATTAATTGTCCTCCGATTCCAAAATCCTATCACAGATAATTTTTGTCCAAAAGATCTCGATCAATCTACCCGTATAAAGAAGGTAGACCGAATAGTTTTATTAACTAATAATATTTTTTATTGCACCTACCAGATAAAGTGATCCCGTTATGCATAATGGCTTTGTATTTGTCTTATGAAATTTCTTGAATACAATTTCTAAATCTTTTATAATTTCGACGTCTCTGACAAATTTCTTTGCAATCAATGCCAGGTTCTCGGATGGGATGAATCTCTCGGATTTTAAATCAGTAATCATAATTTTCTCTGCCAGCTTCGAAACTTCCTCAATAAAATTTTCATGATCTTTATTTGTGAGCATTCCTATTAAAAATACAAATCGAATGCCAGGATGAGCAAACTTTAGTGATTTCGTCAAAGAAAATGCCGCAGAAGGATTATGAGCACCATCTAAAATCATGGGTGGTTCGAGTCTTATGTATTCCATCCTCCCTTCCCATTTTGTAGCGATCAGGCCTGTTCTTATGCTACTCTCATTGATGTCTATACCATGATATCTGGAGACATTCTCTAATGTTGCGATTGCCAGTGTTGCATTGGTAAATTGATAATATCCTTTTAGATTGAGAGTCAGATCGTCGAAATTCCATATTTCACCTCTGTAATTAAAACTGTGAACTGTTTCTGACTCAAACCTAAAATCCTGCCCTAATACAATCGCATCTGTGGAATTCTCCTTAGCAATTGAACTTATTACATTTAGTGCTACCCCTTTGGCTCCAGTAATTACTGGCACATCATTTTTTATAATCCCAGCTTTTTCATAGGCAATTTTACTTATTCCTTTCCCTAGAAATTGAGTATGATCCTTAAATACATTCGTAATCACGGAAACGACCGGATTTACGATATTTGTCGCATCAAGCCGCCCCCCCATACCCACCTCAACAACGGAACAGTCAACTTTTTCTTCTGAGAAATATAAAAATGCGAGTGCTGTTAATAGTTCAAAATAGCTTAGCTCCTCGGGTAAACAGTTCGATGACACTCGCTTAATTTCATCAATCCATCTGCATAGATCTGAAAGAGGAATTTCCTTACCATTTACCCTTATTCTCTCCGAAACTCTCAGTAGATGAGGAGATGTGTAGAGACCAATTTTATAACCCTCTGACTGAAGTATTGAGGCGATAGTTGCAGCTACGGATCCCTTGCCATTGGTTCCGGCTATAATGATATTGTTCAACTTGTCATGTGGATTCTCAAAGGCCTCAAGAATCTTCAAAATTCTACCGAGTCCTGGTTTAACCTTGTATAAACCGAGTGAGTTAAGATAGGAAATTGCATTTTGCATACTAAATAGAAAATAGATTATATACGGAATGGATCAATGTAAACCTACCCCGGGGGCCAGGCCATCTTTCTACCGCCTAAAAGGTGTATATGTATATGCCAGACAGACTGACCACTTTCTAAGCCGGTATTTAAAACAAGCCTGAATCCTTTTTCACTTATTCCAGTCTGATCTGCAATCTTGTTTGCAACGCTTACCAAATGCCCAATTAGTTGTAGATCTTCCTCTTCAATCTCGACAACAGAACGTATATGCTTTTTTGGAATTAGCAATATGTGTATCGGTGCTTGTTCGTTAATGTCCTTAAATGCAATTGAATCATCATCCTCATAGACAATATCCGCAGAACTTTCTCTACTCACGATTTTACAAAATATGCAGTCATCCATCTTGAGATCTCCTTTTTCGAAAAATGATGGGGAAAGTCTCAAGTATATCAAATTGTTTAAAACTAATCTAATATGGAGGCTGGTATTAGAAGGTTAGGTTATATTCTAAATAATGGTAATTACTTCCATTTGGTATTAGTTTCTTGATAATATATTACTTTTATGTAAAATTGATAACTAATATCAAAATCTATAAGGGGTACCTTAAATTGATTCCCAAAATAAAACCCAAATCAGAGAGAAAAAAATCATTGGATGATTATATAGTCAAAAAACATCTTAAATCTACAACCCAAAGAGATATCATATTCGACCAGTTTTTCAACTATCTTGGTCAACACGTAACCGTTGATGAGTTATATGAAAGTGTAAAGAGACAGTATTCAAGAATTGGTTATGCTACGATATATAGAACATTAAAACTATTCAAGGAGTGTGGCCTAGCGCACGAAAGAAACTTTGGTGATGGCAGGGCAAAATATGAACCCGTGAAATTTGATGGGGAACATCACGATCATTTAATCTGTTTAGGATGTGAAAAAATCATTGAATTTGCTAACAATGAAATTGAATCATGCTCTCTACGGGTGGCCAGGCTTAACAAATTCGATGTTATAAACCACAAGCTTGAATTATATGGATACTGCGATTCTTGTAGTGTTAATAACAAAAGAGCGGCCGGTTAGAAAAATTTATAGAATTCAACTCCCCACTTCGTTTAGATCTTTTCTAATATAACAAAAGCTATTGAGTATTCACCATCGTGGGAAATTGAAGTACGAATCCTATTAATACCCAACTTGTCTATCTTTTGCTTTGCCTTTCCAGAAAGGTTTACATAAGGTTTCCCTGCTTGATCCCTCAATACTTCAATATCTCTGATACGCAATTCACCCTTGAATCCGGTACCAAGAGCTTTGGCAAATGATTCTTTCACTGCAAAATTCGCTGCAAAATGTTGTTCACTCTTAAGATGCGTTTCCGAATATGTTATTTCATTAAGAGAAAATACACGTTTTGTAAACTTACTGCCCCACCTTCCTATAAGCCTTTTGATTCTAATTATTTGTACTTTATCAATACCAATACCAACTATCATATCTTAGATGGATGAAATACTAACCACAAAGCGCGATCATATCTCTTACTGCCTTCTCCATTCCAACTATTAATGAATTAGCAATTATACTATGACCGATATTTAACTCCTCAATTCCCCCTAATCCCGAGATGTACTTCACGTTTGTATAATTGAGCCCATGTCCAGCTGAAACCCTAAGACCCAGTCTTTCCGAGGCATCTATTGCTTTCTGTATTTTGTTCAACTCATTAGTATTATCATATTCATTTTTTGCGTTGGCATAAAGTCCAGTATGTATCTCAACCATGTCTGCACCTACTCTGTTTGCGGCTTTTATCTGTTCAAGATCAGGATCGATGAAGATACTCAAGAATAAACCATTTTTTTTTATCTCCTTAACTACACGAGCTATATTCTTAGAAGCCTCTATAATATTGAGTCCACCTTCAGTTGTTATTTCCTCCCTTTTCTCGGGTACAAGTGTGACCATATCAGGTTTTACTTCTAACGCAATATCTATCATTTCACGGGTTGGTGCCATTTCCATATTTAGCTTGGTTCTTACTGTTTGTCTGAGAATATGAAGATCTCTATCTTGAATGTGCCTCCTGTCTTCTCTTAGATGAACAATTATCCCATTTGCACCAGCCATTTCAGATATGTAGGCGGCTAACACCGGATCAGGCTCATTTGATTTTCTAGCTTCTCTTATAGTTGCAACATGGTCTACATTCACGTTTAACCTGGGCATTACGTCTATTCACCAATATCTTGCTTTATTCGAAAGGCAATTTCTTCAGCTATCTCTTTTATTAATGACTCGTCCTCGCCCTCTACCATAATCCTAGCGAGTGGCTCAGTGCCAGAATATCTGATATTGATCCTAACACGACCATTAAGATCCTCTTTTCTTGAGTCGAGAACTTTCTCCATCCCTGGAATGTCCTCAAAGGGCTTTTGCTCTCTAACCTTTACATTTACCAACAGCTGGGGAAACAGGTCAATAATTCTAGTCAGTTCTGAAAGGCTTTTGCCCCTTGTTTTCATCATTGATAAGATCTGTAACGCCGCTAATGTTCCGTCTCCCGTAGTAGAATGATCCAGAAAGATTAAGTGTCCTGATTTTTCTCCACCAAAATTGCAACCTCTCTTTCTCATTTCTTCCACAACATATCTATCCCCGACTGGAGTCCTAACAAATTCGCATCCTCTCTTTCTTATGAATTTCTCAAGCGCCATATTGCTCATTATAGTTGCCACTACCATTCTATTAGACAACGTGCCATTTTTTATCATTTCATTAGCAAGAATAGCAATTATGATATCACCATCTACTATCTCCCCATTTTCATCACAAAACACTACTCTATCTGCATCTCCATCGAGTGCTATTCCTATGTTCGCACCAGTATCAATTACCTTTTGTTTCAGTAAGTCTGGATTCAAGCTGCCACAATTAGTGTTGATATTACTACCATCAGGGTTTACGCCAATTGTCAGCACTTGAGCCCCAAGTTCTTGAAACACCAATGGAGAAACTTTGTAGGATGCCCCATTGGCACAATCAAGCACAATTTTAATCCCATCAAGGGTCATATCCTTGATCAATGTGCTTTTGACGAACACAACATACCTTCCGGGAGCATCATTTACCCTAAAAGCCTTTCCGATTTCCTCACCGCTTACCCGTAGATCAAAAATCGCTCCACTGAAAATTAATTTCTCAATCTCTAATTCATTTTGATCAGGGAGCTTAAACCCTAAATTGTCGAAAAATTTTATGCCATTATATTCAAAGGGATTATGAGAAGCTGAAATAACAACACCCGAATCGGCCCTCATATTTGAAGTTAGAAACGCTATTGCAGGAGTAGGAAGGGGTCCAGCGAGAAGTACATCGCCACCCATAGAGGTAATACCAGCAGAAAGAGCTTGCTCAAAAATATACCCCGAAAGTCTCGTATCCTTCCCGATTACGACTTTTACTCTCTTTTCACCCTTCTTCTCCTTTCTCAAAACGTAAACCAGGGCCTTGCCTAGCTTAAGACTTATCTCCGGGGTCATGGGATAAGTGTTTGCTACTCCTCTTATCCCATCTGTCCCGAAAAGATGTTTACCATTTTCCTGCAAGATGTTTTAACTCCAGTTAATTTAATTTTATTTGGAGAGTCTTGGGCTCTTGTTTCTTCAGAATAATGCTATCAATATGTGGGTAAGATACACTTACTTTTAATCTTTGAAGCTTTTTACCTTTACTTTTGAGATCGCCAACGTCTACAAATACTTTGATATCATTACTATTTAATTTTTTGATCATGCTATAGGGTCCTTCAAAAGCCAGTCGAGCCTTAGTTGATCCACGAGGCTCAAAATTGAGATTCTCAAAATTCACAAAATTAATGTCTATATCTCTAAACTCTTTTTCCAGAGTTGTTTCCATAATATCTACACTCACATGAACAGTTTTGTCACCATCTATTTTTACTAACCGATCCGTTGTTTTTAAGGGCACTTCTATCGTAAAATCAGATCTTTCTCCTTTGGTAGATACCGTATAAGTCGAAATATCCTTAATCTTGGAAACTATACTCTTAGGACCACTTATGATTGCTTTTTCAGGTGTGACTTCAGGCTTACCCGCTATTTCAAATCCCGTTTCCGGTGGACTTATTATCGGTTTTACTTTTACTTCCTTTCGAGCCAAGTCATCAACATCAACTTTTATCTCTGCAGGGCTGATACCTTTCATTTGAATCCCTTTGGGTGGGCTGATCTGGTCTGTCCGTATATCAAACTTTGAAAGTCCCTTTGATATATGAGACAAGTCTAGCGTAAAAATAAAACTTCTAGGTGATAGTGAAGAAAGTAGGCTTCTTGGACCCCTTACTACTAGGTTTATTTTTTCCGGAGGTACATTCGTTATCACTAACCCTGCAGGCAAATTCTCATAATTTACATCTATCGAAACGTTTTTTTCAACATTAGATTCAATAGAGACTACAAACCAGATGACTATTGCAATTGCTATTGCAATGATCTTTTTGCCAATGTTTTTGATAAATATGCTATTTAGTAAATTACTGATTCGATTAAACACTAGTCTTTTCTGCTTTCTTCCTCCTGAGAATACGATCTAAAAATCCATACTCATCCGTTTGCTGTTTACTTACTTCAAGGAGATCATGAAGTTGGTTATTAAGTGAAGTTGCGTCCATGCCCCTTGCAAGATTACCTTGAACAGCAAGGGAAATGGTTCCGGTCTCCTCCGAGACCACAACTACTATTGCATCTGTTTCTCTGGAAAGCCCTATTGCAGCTCGATGCCTCGTACCAAGTTCTCTTTCTAGATCTGGATCAGTTGCTAACGGGAAGAAGGATCCCGCTGACAAGATTTTATTATTTCCTATGATTATTCCTCCGTCGTGAAGAGGAGAAGACGGGTTAAAAACACTTATAATCAACTCGGCTGAAACCCAAGCGTCTAACTTCATACCGATTTCGACAAAATCCGCTAAGCTGTTATTTCTCTCTATTGTTATTAATGCTCCAATTTGACGGTTAGATAAAAAGCTAGTGGCCTTCACTATTTCATCTATTACCTGTTTTTCCGACTTCCCAGGTGATATTTTCAGTAAGAAAGGACTTTTCCCGAGCGCAGCTAAGGCCTTACGAATATCATGTTGAAATATTATTACAACTATTAATATTATTGATCCAAGAAAATGACTGAGTATCCAGCTGAGGGTGAAGAATTCCCATTGCTGCGAAAATAAATATAGTAAAAAAATCGCACCCAGACCCAAAAGCATTTGTACAGCACGTGTGCCTTCGATCATAGTCAATATGTAGTATATAACTAAAGCTACGATGATTATGTCAAAGGTATCCAATACATATCTAAAATTCGAAAACGTTTCAAACATCATTTCCACTCTTCTATAAATTCATTTTTACTAATCAAATTAATAACTTTTATTTCTAATTAGCATTCTGAATAGCATCTACAATTGATACAACGCGTTTCATTAGTCGAACATCATGGACTCTAACAATTGAAGCACCGTTCAATATTCCTATTGCCACTGTTGCTGCTGTGCCTTCTACTCTGTCTTCCAAATGCTTTGATCTTAGAAAATTACCAATAAAGGATTTCATTGATGTACCAATCATAATTGGCTTATTAATAGTTCGGAATTCTCCCAGGTACTTCAATAGTAATAGATTTTGAATTGTAGTTTTTCCAAAGCCAAAACCGGGATCTATGATAATGCTATTTGAACGTACACCCTTCGTCTCAGCCAACTTCACAGAATTTTTAAGTGATAGAATGATGTCGGAAATGAGTGAGTTATATTTAGTTTTACTCTGCATATCAAATGGTCGAGATGTCGTATGCATCACTACGAGCCCTGCATCATATTCTGATGCGATGTCTGCTATCTTGGGCTCAAATTTAAGACCGCTTATATCATTTATGATCGATGCCCCTTCTTCTAACGCTTCTTCGGCTACTTTAGCCTTTGTCGTATCGACGGATAGCGGGACATCAAAACGTTTCACTGCCGCTTTAATCACTGGAATTACACGCCCAAGTTCTTCCTCTAACGTAACCCCCAAAGACCCCGGCCTAGTTGACTCGCCTCCTATATCAATGATATCAGCGCCGTCGGCAACCAATTTATCTATTTGTTTTATCGCCTTTTCAATTTCAATGAATTTGCCTCCATCATAAAAAGAATCCGGAGTTACATTAACAACACCCATTATCAGAGTCCTTGCACGATTGTCCATTTCCCAGTCCCTAAACCTTAAGTTACAAAAATTGCTTTTAGATTCACCGACCTGTTCATTGCGGGCAGGAATTGGTTTTTCGACTTGATTGGTTGTCTGTTGTAAAATCATTCCTCTCAAACCTTAAAGGAAAATTCTAAGACTTATTGTTATTAGTGAGTAAAATGAGGATTTAATCCTATCTGATCGTAAACAACAGTTGGGAAGCTTTCTGGGACTATTTATGCTTTGGAATCCTCAACGTTACTTCTTAAAGCAACAGTACTCTTTTGACTGAGCCCACTTTCCCAGGCTGTATGCTCTTGATGTTTTGTCTGCTTTACAAGTTCATCAAGTTCCTTTCCATCTAAAACTTCTTTATCGAGTAGTACTTCGGCAAGCTTATGTAGTAGGGCAATATTACCTTCAAGAAGGGTTTTTGCCCGCTCGTAATTTTCATTAACTATCTTCTTCATTTCTTTATCAATTTCTAAAGCCGTGGATTCACTATAGTCTTTACTCCTTGCAATAGCTTTTCCCAGAAATATCTGTTCTTCTCTTTTACCTAGCGCTAAAGGTCCAACAGTATCACTCATTCCCCATTCGCAAACCATCCTTCTGGCAATATCTGTTGCCTTTTCAAGATCGTTACCAGCACCGGTCGTTCGCTCCCCAAATACGATCTCCTCGGCTGCTCTTCCACCAAGAAGGACCTTAATGGTGCTATTTAGATATTCCTTTGCAAGTGTGTATTTATCTTCAATCGGAAGTTGCTGAGTTATTCCGAGGGCTAATCCGCGTGGAATGATTGTGACCTTATGTATAGGGTCAGTACCAGGTGTAAGCTTTGCAACCAGTGCATGCCCGCTCTCATGATATGCAGTGATCTTCCTTTCGGCATCGCTGATTATAAGACTCTTTCTTTCAACACCCATAATTACTTTATCCTTCGAGAACTCAAAGTCTTCCATCGAGATCTTTGTTCTACCCACATGAGCAGCATGAAGTGCAGCTTCATTTACAAGATTCTCCAAATCAGCCCCAGTAAAGCCTGGGGTTGAACGAGCTATTAACTCTAGGCTAACATCCTCACCAACAGGTGTGTTATTTGTATGAACCTTAAGAATCTCCTCTCTTCCCCTCACATCGGGCCTCGGAACTACGACCTGCCTGTCAAACCTCCCAGGCCTGAGAAGCGCAGGGTCTAAAACATCTGGTCTATTAGTGGCTGCAATCACAATTATTCCCTCATTTGGCTCAAAACCATCCATTTCTACAAGTAACTGATTTAAAGTTTGCTCCCTCTCATCATGGCCACCTCCAAGACCAGCCCCCCTGTGTCTTCCAACCGCATCCAGCTCATCTACAAATATGATACAAGGAGTGTGGCGTTTTGATTGACTGAAAAGATCTCTAACCCTGGAAGCTCCAACACCGACAAACATTTCCACGAAATCACTTCCACTTATAATAAAAAATGGTACTCCAGCTTCGCCTGCAATTGCCTTTGCTAGTAGAGTCTTCCCAGTTCCAGGTGGGCCAACTAATAAAAAACCTTTGGGTACCCTTCCACCCAGACGAGTGAATTTTTTTGGGTTTTTTAAAAATTCGACGATCTGCTGTACTTCTTCCTTTGCTTCCTCAATTCCCGCTACGTCCTTAAAAGTTATTTTATTTTGGTTCTCCGATAGCATACGAGCTCGATTTTTTCCAAAAGACATAGCCTTCGTTCCACCAGCTTGAAGTTGTCTCATAAACAGAACCATGATGACAATTAGAAGAATAAGGGGAGCCCAGTTAAACAGGAGATGAATGAAAGAACCTTCTTGTTTCCCAGAAAATTTAAAAGTTACACCTTTCTCCCCTAATTTATTGATTAATTCATCACTGGCTGGACCAACTGTTTTGAATCCCTGTTGAAGCTGGTCATCGCTCCTTCTAAGATAAGTGCCCTTTATCGCTTCTCCATTAAATTCAACGTCATTAATCTTGCCCCGTTCCAAGCTTGCAAGGAATTCACTATAAGGAATTTCTAATAAGTTACCTCTCGGGGTATGAATTAATTGGTAAAGAGCAATTATAGCGACAAATATTACTAGCCAAAGAATTAAGTTTTTGAATAGTTGACTTCTCACAATCTCCTCATTTCATTTAAAAATACACATTAATATGATAGCATACGTACAATATGTTTTCAATAATAAATATTGAATATTTAACGCTTTTTATAGCTTAATCAAGAATAAAACTTCTGGCATTTTTTCTAATCAAATAATCCCATACTCGAATATCTTTCACCCGTATCACCGAAAACGGTCAAAACCCGTTTTCCTTTCCCAAGTCTTTCAGCGACTCTTGCAGCAGCCAGAGCATTAGCCCCTGCAGAAATTCCAACGAGAAGTCCTTCTTTTCTTGCAATATCCCTAGTAAACTCCCTTGCCTCACCACCGGTTATTGTCAAAATTTCATCATAAATATCGGTGTTAAGAATATCTGGTATAAAGCCGGCACCTATACCCTGAATATCATGAACATGTGCTTCTTTTCCTGATAACACAGCAGATTCTGTAGGCTCGACTGCGACAACAAGAATATTGGGGAATTTTTTTCGCAGGAGTTCACCAGCTCCCGTAATTGTCCCTCCTGTTCCAACACCTGCCACAAATGCATGTATTTCACCAGGTATTTGTTCAAGAATTTCATTTGCAGTTGTTCTTCTATGTGTCTCTGGATTCTCGGGGTTTTTAAACTGTTGAGGCATAAAAGAGTTAGGATTATCACGAGCTATCTCCTCTGCTTTTCTTACCGCTCCCTCCATCTGCTCTTCAGCAGGTGTTAAAACAAGTTCTGCACCATAAGCAGCTAACAGCAGCCTTCTTTCCGAGCTCATGTCATCTGGCATTGTAAGTATTAGTTTATAACCCTTTACGGCACATACCAACGCAAGACCTATGCCAGTGTTTCCACTTGTGGGCTCGACAATAACACTCTTTGATGGCTTTATTTTATTTTGCTTCTCTGCGGCTTCTATCATTCCTAAGCATATTCTCTCCTTAACACTGCCAGCAGGATTCATGTTCTCAAGTTTAGCCCAAACAACGGCAGAGGACGGCGGCACAACGTTATTTAATTTTATGATACTCGTATATCGCCGATAAGGCCTAGTATATTGTCAACCGGCGCCCTGATCATTTGCTCATCTCTTTGATGTAGTCTACAAACTCAAATTACTATTTTTAGAATTCGAATTGCATTTAGTGGATTCAGAAAAGTTGATATGTAAATTATTAAGAATTAAGTGCCTATAAGTGGTTGCTCCAATAATCCAAAAATATTTTATAACGACGATTTTCTGAAAAAGCCCGACTTTTCAAAAGGGCGGCGATAAAACATAGTGTAATTTTTTATGGCAATAGGGAATCATAAAATAAGGGGTAAAATTTTTATCAACGTCTCTCTATCTTTATTCTTGAGGGAAATAAGAACGGACTTGATAACATCCCAAGAAATATCAGGCTTTCTCGTCTCATTCTTTAGCTTTAGTAATATTCCCTTGAGCTCCTGATCTTCAACACCAAGAATATATTCATCGAGTAATTTATTGCCTTGATTTTTCTGTTTGTCCAATGTTTAATATATTTTATTAAATATTGGTTCTTAAATGTTGTTAAAACTAATAAAAGCTTTTTAAAATGTCAAATTACTATGGGTGAATCTGAATTTGAAGAAAAAACATCCCGCGAAAATCAATCGTAAGCGACCCAGTTCAAACTCATTTTCTATATTTGTTATTCTTTTAATAATCTTATCCCTGATTGGCCTATATTATACTTATTGGTATTACAGTCACGACCTGCCAGACTTGACAAAGATCACAGGTTATAACCCACCACTTATAACTGAGGTATATTCTTCCAACGGAAAGCTTATAGGAGAATTTACGACCCAAAAACGAAAACTAATCTCATATGAAGATACTCCGAAGCACGTTCAAGACGCATTTCTAGCGATAGAAGATAAACGCTTTTTCCAACACAAGGGGGTAGATTTCACCCGAATTATTGCAGCGCTCATAAAAAACATCCAGGAAAGAGAGATAGTTCAAGGAGCAAGCACAATAACCCAGCAAGTTACGAAAAATCTCATCCTCTCACCAGAAAAAAGCATCTCAAGGAAAATCAAAGAAGCAATTTTAGCCTATAGAATGGAAAATAACCTTTCTAAGGAAGAGATCTTTTACATTTACCTAAATCACATTTATCTGGCAGATGGTACATACGGCATTGAAGCAGCAAGTAAAAACTATTTTGGAAAATCCGCTAAAGATATAAACATTGCAGAAGCAGCCCTACTGGCGGGTCTTCCAAAGAGACCAGAGTACTTTTCTCCCCGTAAGCATCTAGACAGAGCACTAGAAAGACAACGGTTAGTTTTAAAAATTATGGAAGACGAGAAATTCATCACAAAGGAACAAAGAAAGGAAGCCGAGGAATATAAAATTCAAATATTACCAAGGAGAATTAAGACATATGAGGTTGCCCCTTATTTTGTAGAACTGGTTAGGCAACATATTGAAAGTATGGTCGGGACAAAAGCTTTTCTTAATGGTGGCTACAAGATATTTACTACGCTAGATGTGGACCAAAGCCTAGCAGCACAGTGGGCTCTGAGGAAAGGTATATTAGAGTTGGAAACTAGGAGAGGTCGCAAACTCGTGTTAAAACACTTGAAGAACGAAGCTGATATAAAAAGATTTAGGAAATCAAATAAAATTGAAAACATAGAAATAGGAAAAACTTATAAGGCAGTAATAATCGATCAAGCAAAAACCAATGTAGATGGGGTATATAGTGCAACGACTGGCATAGGAGACTTAGAAGGTAGATTCATTTATGCAATTAGTTCCCCCCTAGGAACAGCAGTAAATGGACTTTCATTTGAATTATCTGAAAAATTTGCTCCGTTAAATGGTTATGATGGAATTAGTTTGCTCCCATCAAAACTCAAAGTAGGTGATGTGATTAGACTAAAAGTAAAGAATTATAAAGTTGACAATCTCGAACTCTCACTAGATTTAAGGCCTGATTCTCAGGGAGCAATATTGGCCATGGACTCTGACGGGAATATAAAGGCACTCGTTGGTGGTTATAATTACTATGATTCACAGTTTAATAGAGCTACGCAAGCTCTGAGACAACCGGGTTCTGCATTTAAGCCTTTCGTATATTCAGCTGCCATCGACAAGGGATTTACTGAAACATCTGTTGTCTATGATATACCCATTTCGATTAAGGACTGGTCCCCAAATAACTATGATGGTAATTATCTGGGCGCTATTCCATTAAGAAAGGCTCTGGTAAAATCTCGAAACTTAGCTACGGTTAGAGTAATTTTGGATATAGACCCAAAGCATGTTGCCAATTATGCAAAACAATTTGGATTTAAATCTCATCTTAATCCATACCCGTCACTAGCACTAGGCGGTTCGGATGTGACACTTCTTGAACTTGTAAAGGCTTATAATGTTTTTGCTACTGGGGGTAAACTCAAAGAACCCAAATTCATAACGCGCATTTATGATAGATATGAAAGGATTCTTGAAGATAATATAACTGGTCACTTTATTCCACAGGAACAAAAACAAGAAGAAAATAGCGATAAAAAGCGATTTAAGATATTGGAAAAGATAGCCAGCAGCATAGGTAAAACATTTAGAAAGAGAGATAATGATGAGTATGTAAAAGAAGAAGTTCTTAAAGATAACACCATTTCCATTAACGATGAAAACGTAGTTTTTCTAACCCCTCAGGAATTTCTGAATAAATTACAATCAAGCACAATTAAATCTGACTATTCAGCGGCCGAGAAACAGGTAATAAGTTCAGAAACGGCCTTTATTCTGACAGATTTATTGAGAGCCGTAATTTCGGAGGGAACCGGACAGAGAGCGAAACATCTAACTTCTATAGCACCACTTGCTGGAAAAACAGGGACTACCAACGATTTCACTGATGCATGGTTTATTGGATTTAGTCCAGATATAACTGTTGGAGTATGGGTAGGTAAAGACAACCACACCTCCCTAGGAAAAGGAGAAGCGGGTTCTAGAGCAGCATTACCTATATGGATTGACTTTATGAAAATGGCTCTTCCTGAATATTCAAATAATGAGTTCGAAGTACCTAAAGGAATTAAATTTGTAGATACCCCCTACGGTAGCATCCCATACACCACCGACTCTTTCATGCATGAAACATTAGTAGATATCGGAAAAATTGAAAATAGTTTTGTTGAAAGTCGCTATCGCGAGAAAAATTTTGAGAGTAAAGATTTGGTGGAAGAAGAAGTGGAGATAGATTTTCTTTTAAGACGCTAGTCTAAATTAACAAAAGCTCTAATTGCTTCGATTTTTTTGTTTCCAATCCCCTTAACTAAATTTAGTTCATTTATGCTATTAAAATTGCCGTTCGTTTCTCGGTAATCTATTATTCTCTGAGCCAGTTGATTTCCGATTCCAGGAAGAACAGTAAGGTCTTCTGTACTGGCTGAATTTATACCTATCGGTATTCCAAGTGCTAAACTCTTCTTCCCATCTATTCTTGAAAAAACAACCTCATTACTCCTAAGTATCTTTAACTTATCACCATTCCTCGGAACCGTTGAGATATGATACTTTGAAATCATTTCTTTAAGTTCCGTTTCATTGTCTATCACTAGGATATACGGTTGGGAGTCTGCTTCTTCCATTTCAACATAAATTGATTTAGAAGAAGTTGTTGCGCCGTTTTCAAAATTGTCGTCTTGGTAAAAACCTTTAAAGATATAAAAAATCGAGATGCATAACGCTAGTAGTAAAACTGATCGGTTGTATGGTCTATTTTGAAAGTTGAAATCCTTCACAGATTAATTATGGATCTAAAATACTCCTTTAACAAAGCCACCATCAACCTGTATCGTGGTGCCCGTTATGTAACTTGCCCGTTCAGAGGCAAGAAATATTACAAGGTCAGCGAGTTCCTTTGGTTTACCAATGCGTCCGATCGGAATATCCTTTTCCATAGCGGACAGCACTTCTTCAATACTTATATTTGCCTCTTTCGCCCTTCCTTCAGCAAGCTGTGTAATCCTGTCTGTACGGATTGGACCAGGACAAACGTTATTAAATAATATATTATCCTTCGCATATTCATTTGATAAAGTTTTGGTTAGACCAACTACTCCAGCCCTAGATGTATTTGATAGAATTAAACCATCAATTGGCTGTTTAACTGCTACTGAAGTAATATTTACAACTCTCCCCCATTTTTGCTTTTTCATATGAGAGATTGCTTCCTGTATAAAAGTTATTGTGCTTAGGAGATTAAGCTCGAGTGCCTTTTGCCAATCCTCCAACGAAAAAGATTCAAAATATCCTTGCGGCGGGCCGCCTGCATTGTTGACCAGTATGTGAAGCTGTGAATATTTATTTAATGTTTCAGAAACAACTCTTTTAATATCATCAGTATTTGATACATCTGCGTCTATTGCCAAAACATTAGATCCTGTTTTTGATCTAATTTCCTCTGCAGTTTTTTTTAATTGATCTTTACCTCTCGCACAGATTGTTAAATTAACTCCCTCTTCAGCAAGACCCATAGCTACTGCTTTACCGAGTCCTTTGCTCGATGCGGCTACAATCGCAACCTTGTCTCTTATACCCAAATCCATTTCTTATGCCTCCTCTACTTGTTAAACATATAATCGCGGCCACAACATTATAGCTTATTATAAAACCTACAAGGGATAATCACTCCTGTCATTACTGTACATGTAACGTAATTCATGGAGATAATTTTTACAACTTCAATATTATTTTCTTTTTCATTACCCCTTTTCAAATGAAAAGGCTTTAAGTGGCATTCCAAAAATTGCTGCCTGTGCTGAACGTGTTTCAGGATAGATCAGGATTCGGGATGTCTCCCATCACGTCATTCCGAATGAATATGAGGAATCCTTCTTGTTGACTTTAAAATACAAGATTTCTCCCATAGCCTGCACTGAGCAAAGGTGAAGTGGTCGAAATTGAGATGTCACGTAATTCGAGGACAGAATCCAAAAAAATAATAAATTTTCTCGAACT
>JALLOG010000139.1 GCA_027717645.1 Desulfobacterota bacterium AH_259_B03_O07 | reverse complement strand
ATGAAGACACGCGTCTTTTTCCTTAAACCAGAGGTGCCGGGGTGTTGATCTGGGACGGGCTTCGTCTTTACTGTTAAAACGTTTATGCTATTCATGCTTTGCTCCATTTTGGAAACACGGCAGGCAGAGGATGAGTAAAGATTCTATAGGCCACAAGTTTTACCTGATCTTCGATCAGAAACCAAATGAGAGCATAGCCCCAGACGATACCGGCAAATTTCCAACCGAGAGCTGGCATCAATATACCATAAACCGCGATCAATGTGGCTAATAACTGTGTTCCAGCTACTGCTCCCAGTAAAATCCATGCCGGCCTAATAGACCAGAAGCGTCCCTGAGTCCTTGCCACAAAGACTGTCAGGTGACCGGCGACTGACAACTTTAGATAGATCAGGGGTTGAATAATTTCCCTATTGAGTTTTAAGTAGTGTTCGGCTATATAGAAAAGTCCAAACGTTTCAATGACTCCCATCAGACCCAGCATTGTCGAAACTCCCAAAACGACTTTCATATTCCATGCCTCAGGCTCGTTGGAGTAGTGGGTTCGATCGTAGGCTATGGACAGGATTGCACCATCATTCATAAGTGCTAGAAGAACAATCATGATGGCTGTTACAGGATAGAAGTTGAAAATTAATATAGATAGGGTCATAAACAACAAAACCCTTATCGTTTCGGCAATACGATAAATCGCATAACTATTCATCCTTTGGAAGATTTTTCGGCTTTCTTTAATGGCGTCGATTATCACCGATAAGCCCGGTGTGAGAAGTACTATATCGGCTGCGGCCCTGGCTGCATCAGTAGCGCCTGAAACAGCTATACCTGCATCAGCCTTCTTTAAGGCGGGAGCGTCGTTGACTCCATCACCAGTCATCCCTGTAATATGGCCCTGTTGTTGCAGCACATCGATGATATGGTATTTGTGTTCGGGGAAAACCTGAGCAAAACCATCGGCTTGTTCGATTAAGCTGGCGATCTGACCAGACTCGTGCGGTTTTGTTTCTGAAAGCAGGCCTGCGTCTAAGATATTTGCGCCTAAACCCAATTGTTTCGCAATTTCCTTTGCAATTGCAATCTGATCTCCGGTTACCATCTCCACTTTAACGCCCATCTCGCCAGCAGTCTCTATAGTTGATTTTGCGTCCTCTCTTGGTGGATCGTAGAGTGGAAGCACACCTAGGAACTGCCAATGCTCATCACCGTTAGTCCGGGCAACGCCTAGAGAACGGAATCCTCTGGTGGCAAATTCATTAATATTTTTAGTGACGTCGGATTGAATCTGAGTCCTATTCTCAGACAGAGCTAGAATCACTTGGGGGGCGCCCTTTGTAACTTTAAAAGTGTGTCCATCGGTACCCGTGACTGTGGCTTCCGTGCGCTTGTGCACGGGATCAAAGGGGAGGAAATGAACGACATTATAACCATCCTTGGTTAGATTACCTTTAATTCCGCTTAGGACCGCTAAGTCGATTGGATCATTATCCTCGGCCCTCGAGGCAAGTGCAGCGTTTAAGATAACATTATCAGGAGTTATACCCGAAATAGTGAAGGGTTTCCCAAGGGTTAGTTTGTTTTGTGTTAGGGTTCCCGTTTTGTCGGAGCACAATATGTCCACCCCAGCTAGTTCCTCAATACTTGAAAGACGTGTGACGATGGCCTGTTTCAGGGCTAGCAAGCGGGCTCCGACCGCCATTGTTACGGATAATACGGTAGGCATGGCTACGGGGACTGCCGCTACCGTCAAAACAAGGGCAAACTGCAAAGTCTTCAGTATGTCATCACCCCTAAACAATGCAACAACGAATATCATAGTTACGAGTGTCAATGCAATAACTATAAGGTAGTCGCCGATTTTAAGAACGGCACGCTGAAAATGGCTTACGGTGTGAGCCGTTTCAACTAAATGTGCTGTCTTGCCAAAATATGTTTCTTTTCCTGTAGCATACACAAGTGAATCAATTTCTCCTTGCTTTATCACAGAGCCTGAATATACAACGTCACCGGTTTTGTGTGATACTGGAAGAGATTCCCCGGTCAAAGCCGACTGGTCTACCTCCACAGGATCTCCTTCCAGTAATTTGGCGTCTGCCGGTACGATGTCACCTAGACGTAGCCGAGTGATGTCACCCGGTACAAGTTCACGGGCCGTAATGCTTGTCCACACACCATCTCTTTTTACCCGGGCTTTTAGAGCTAGTTTTTTCTTTAGTGCGGCGATCGTATTGCCTGCCTTATGTTCCTCCCAGAACCCCACTATGGCATTTACTACCAAGAGCATCAAAATGATTCCAAAATCAGGCCAATGACGCACCAGAGCAGATAATATGGCTGCGATCTCTATCATCCATGGAATGGGACCCCAAAAGTAGGAAAGGAATTTAAGGAAAGGGCTTTCTTTCTTTTCTTCCAGTTCATTATAACCATATTGACTCAACCTATTCTTTGCTTCAGCCTGGCTAAGTCCATCCTTAGAAGTCGTCAACCGCTTTTCCAACTCGGTTAAAGGTAAAGTAGATAAATCATTTCTTTTCTCATTCATAATCCCACCTCCAGTTGGGTATTTCTGGCATGTCTTCTAGATGCTGCCGGATGTAGTTTTTATGTTCTGAGAGTTTTGCTTCAAGTTTCTCTATGACATCAGCCGATTTTGACCGCAGCCTTGACACACTCCGCAGCGCTAAGATGGCAAGGTGATAGCGGCTCATCTGATTGAGAACAACCATGTCAAATGGAGTGGTGGTTGTTCCTTCCTCGATGTAGCCTCTTACATGGAATCGACTGCCGTTGGGGCGGTTATAGATTAATTCGTGGATGGTACGTGGATATCCATGAAATGCAAAAACAATGTGAGCTGTTTCAGTGAACAGATTAATAAATTCATCATCGTCCATACCATGGGAATGTTCTCGATGGGGAATAAGAGCCATAAGATCGACCACATTTACGACTCGAACACGAAGCTCAGGAATATGCTTCCTTAATAACCACGCTGCTGCTATTGTTTCAACGGTCGGTACGTCTCCGGCACATCCCAATACGACATCTGGTTCTTTACCATCATCATTACTAGCCCATTCCCATGTCGATGCACCCCGGGCGCAGTGTTCCCTCGCAGCGTTCATGTCAAGCCATTGAAGCTCGGGCTGCTTTCCAGCAACTATCAGGTTTACATAATCACGACTTCTAAGACAGTGGTCTACGACTGAGAGAAGACAATTTGCATCTGGCGGAAGGTAGATTCGTGTTACCGAGCTCCTCTTGTTAAGGAGTGTGTCGATGAAGCCTGGACCCTGGTGGCTGTATCCGTTATGGTCCTGACGCCATGCATGTGATGTCAAAAGATAGTTCAAAGATGCAATTGATCTGCGCCATGGCAGTTCTAGACACGTTTTGAGCCATTTGGAGTGTTGATTGAACATCGAATCGATAACCATGACGAATGCCTCGTAGCAAGGGAATATTCCATGCCTACCGGTCAACAGGTATCCTTCGAGCCAACCCTGACAGCAATGCTCGCTGAGAACTTCCATCACACGGCCATCTGATGAAACGTGGTCGTCACCATCAATGATTTCGGCAACAGAACACCGGTCGGTTACCTCAAATACAGCATTTAGCCTGTTCGAGTTAGTCTCGTCGGGACAGAAGATACGGAAGTTATTCTGGGCTTCATTCTTCTTTAGCACATCGCGCAGGAATTTCCCCAGTTCACGTGTCGATTCGCCTATTTGTGTGCCGGGCTGTTTGGTGTCCAGAGCATAATCAGTGAAGTCAGGGAGGTCGAGATCAACTAGGAGCTTACCGCCATTCGCGTGGGGGTTGGCACCCATGCGTCTATCGCCCTTTGGCGCAAGTTCAGCCAATTCAGGTATTAGGCCACCATTCTCGTCAAACAATTCCTCAGGTTTGTAACTTAGCATCCACTCCTCTAAAATCCTCAGGTGATCGGGGTTTTCTCTTACATTAGGGAGGGGGACTTGGTGAGATCGGAAGGTTCCTTCGATTGGGAGACCATCCACCACTTTAGGACCTGTCCATCCCTTGGGGGTTTGCAAGATGATCATCGGCCAAGTGGGTCTTCTTGTGAAACCATTCTTTCGAGCATCTTCCTGAATGCTACATATATCGGCGTAGCACTTGTCGAGAGCTTCAGCCATAGCTTCATGTACGGGAAGAGGATCGTTGCCTTCAACGAAATATACCTTATATCCATGACCATTATAAAGATTTTTTAACTCTTCATTACTGACCCTGGCTTGAACGGTGGGGCCTGAGATCTTATATCCATTTAGATGCAGTATGGGAAGCACTGCACCATCTCGTTCTGGGTTGAGAAACTTGTTGGATTTCCAACTGCCTGCTAGGGGGGCCGTTTCTGCTTCGCCATCGCCAACAACACAGGCTACTATTAGATCCGGGTTATCAAATGCGGCTCCATAAGCGTGAATGAGTGAATACCCCAGTTCACCGCCTTCGTGAGTTGAACCCGGTGTCTGCGGACTCACGTGGCTTGGAATACCGCCGGGTGTGGAGAACTGGCGAAACAGTCGACGCATACCTTCTATGTCCTGTGATACCTCTGGATATATTTCTGAGTATGTTCCTTCCAGATATGTATTGGCCACAAGAGCTGGACCACCATGCCCGGGACCAGCAATGTATATAACATTTGCGTCTGCTTCTCTTATTAGTCGATTGAGGTGAACATAAATTAGGCTAAGACCAGGTGATGTTCCAAAGTGTCCAAGAAGACGTGGTTTTATGTGATCAACATTCAAGAGTTCTCGCAATAGCGGGTTCTTGCGTAGATAAATCTGGCCCACTGAGAGATAGTTTGCAGCCCGCCAATACATATGAATCCTATTTAAAAGGTCTTCTGATAGCTTTGCCATGATATTCTCCTTCGTTTAATTATTCTTTATTAAGTGTCATTACGTTGTTATTTACTGACTAAATTGTTTGTATGTCTTGCTATCATCAATTCCTCATTCGTTTTCATTACACGGATAGTTGTTGAAATACCATCACAAGATATGATAGATGCATTGGAATCATTACGTATAGGGTCCAGATGGATGTTCAAGAATGTCATGTCGTCACATATGCGTCTGCGGATGGCTGGGGAGTTTTCCCCGATACCTCCAGTAAAAACAAGTGTATCAAGACCCCCCAATACAGTGCATAGCGCACCGAGAAACTTTTTTGCCTGATAGCAGAAGAGATAAATTGCCTCCCCTATATCGACGCTTTTTGTTTCATTATCAAGTAAAAATTTCATATCCGAACTTCTCCCAGAAACTCCCAGAAGGCCGGAATACACGTTTAACAAATGATTTAAAGAGCTTGGGCTCATCCCTTTTTTCCTGAGAAGATAAATTAAAATCCCAGGGTCTAAGTCCCCTGATCGAGTGCCCATTACAAGCCCTCCCGTAGGTGTAAATCCCATGGTTGTGTCCATGCTTTTACCATCTTTAACTGCAACCATACTAGCGCCACTACCCAGATGAGCTATGATGACACGACCTCTGGCATACTTTTCTCCGGCAACATTCATCAGCTCTTGCATGATATATTCGTAGGATAAACCGTGGAAGCCATACCGGATGATTCCTTCGGTGAATAGGTTTCTTGGCAAGGCGAACATTTTTGCGCGTTGGGGTAAATGTCTGTGAAATGCAGTATCAAAGCATGCAACCTGGTTCAATCCGGGATAAATTTTGCTAATTGCCATAATGCCTTTGATTTCGTGCGGAAGATGATCCGGGGCTAAAGGTGTAAGTTCATTTAGTGTCTCCATCAATTCGGGTGTAATATTATGCGGTCTTCTAAATTTGGTTCCGCCATGTACAATACGGTGGCCAACGGCATCTATTTCCTGATCCGGACTATTTCTTTTTAGCCAGTCAAAGAGAGTTTTAAAAGCGACGTTATGATTTCGAAGGTATTGGTTATCCTCAAGCATAGTTTTTCCTTCAGCATCATTGATTTTAAAGATAGTGGGTTTCAGACCAATCCTTTCTATAATCCCTGACAAAGAAAGTGTTTCTGATTTTCCCATGTGGTAAAGTGAAAATTTAATGCTCGAAGAACCACTATTTATCGTTAAGATACGATTCATGGTTAGTTAACAGTTTAATTTGTTACTTTTAATAACATTACGATATAGGTATTAAAATCTTGTTGTTTTATCAATGGGCAATTTATATGCCATATCCTCAGTCAATATAACCCTCTAAAATCATTATGATATTCAAAAACTAATATCTAGTTTTTGAAATAAGCTGTCAGGGAATAAGACAACTAAAATCCTGAAAAACTGGACTTAGGTATGGAATACATCGATTAGGGCTTAGATTTAGATTCGGTTTTATTAGTTAGTGGTTTCGCTTTAAGCCAAAGCACTTCATATGGTTCCATATCGAAAGATAGCCTTCCCTGATGCGATTTAAAGGTTTTGTGAGATAAAACGTCACGCCATAATCGTACTTGTAAGCCAATGCCGTGAGTATCAAAATCAAATCGTTGCTTTTTATCTGTTACGTTAGTTATAGCGAAGATTTTTTCCTTCCCATCCACTGAGTTTCGGATTAAGGAGAAGAAGGAAGTAGAGATTTTAAGAACAGTCTGTGCAGCATTTGGATGAAAACACTTTTCCTTTATCCGTTTTCTAATCATGGAGCCAAATTGACTTGAAATCTTAAAAGTGGTTGAGTTCTTGTTAGAGAGAGCGTCGATCAGGGCATTCTTGTTTAATGTTTTCCTGTTGATGCTCCTTGCCCTCTTTCCCTCCCGACATATTTCGGCGTATTTCCTGAGAGCTTTTTCCTCGTCCCTGTCTTTCCCTGGCTTCCTTTTTTAAATACGGCATAGCATTCTGAGCAGAACAGGCCTTTTGAGATGGGGTTAGATGCCTGCGCTGAATTACATATTATTTAATTTTCGTTAATGAATTATAGGGTTCTAGATTATTAATCCTGAAAACCCCTATAAGGCTTGACGGAGAATTTTCCGAGCTCGAGGAGGGCAGTTACAAAATTTGTATTGAGGAATAACGCTCATTTCAATAGTGAGCGTAGACGGTAGAACTTTTTATTTTAAAATAGTGAGCAACAGAGGATGTTGCTAAAATTATTTCCTCTTTTTAAAATTAAGATATTGAAACATTCACTCAAAGTAGGTTTTACCTTTGGTGTAACGTCTGGGATTATTACAACCTTAGGTTTATTGGTTGGTTTGCATTCAGGAACTCATTCAAAAATTATAATTATAGGAGGTATATTAGTAGTTGCAGTAGCAGATGCCTTTTCAGATGCTATGGGTATTCATATTTCCGAAGAATCTGAAAATGTGCATACGAGAAGGGAAATTTGGGAATCAACAATTTCTACTTTTCTGTTTAAATTTCTTATTGCATTAACTTTTATTGTCCCCATTTTGTTATTTAATCTCTTACCCGCAATAATAATTAGTGTGATGTGGGGTTTGTTTATACTTGGAGTATTAAGTTATAGAATTGCAAAGGAACAGAAGACAAGGCCGTGGAAAGTTGTCGTTGAACATCTACTTATTGCGACTTTAGTTATTATTGTGACACATTATATTGGTGATTGGGTGGAGGATGCCCCAAAAATAGTTGGTATTAAAGGGGGGGCGAAACCTGTAAGATACA
>JALLOG010000138.1 GCA_027717645.1 Desulfobacterota bacterium AH_259_B03_O07 | reverse complement strand
TGAGCTTTCTTGTGTCAATTTTTTTTATCACAGGAGGATTTGGGCAACAGCCCGTCCACAATTGACAAATAATCACAAGACATCCTCAATTTCTTTTAGAGAGAGTCTGGGGAGTCTAGCTTGCATATTGACTTAGCTCAATTCCTATCAAAACAAAAAAGCGGAAGAAACCTTTTTTATTCAAGTTTATCCCATTGTATCGCGTTTAATATCTTTTTAAGAGGATTTGGGCAACAGACTTTTGAGATACGACCCCATTAATAATTTGCATTCTCATGCATCACTTACTTATAAGCCTGTCCATCTTCTCCAAAAATTCCTTGCTCACCAACCAAATTCTCCGCCTAGAGCTTGAAAAAAAAGAGAACTAAGACCAGATATTTTGTTTAAAATAATAGTGTCAAGTAGGAAATCGCGGTTTAAAGGAGAATTATATGGAGATAAGTCGTAGAAAGTTTGTTAACTCAATTGGTGTGGCGGGTGGGGCAGCTTTGTTAACACATATTTCCTGTGCAAAAAGACCTGATCAGCCACTTGAGAAGCTACCACCGGATATTAGCTACGGAGTCGAGTGGGAAGAGGTGAGAAGGCAGTTTTCTCTAGATAGGGATTATATACACATGAGTTGCTTTCTTTTGGCTTCTCATCCTAAACCTGTGATGCAGGCGATTGAGAGATACAGGCGCGCTATAGATGAAAATCCTGTCCATTATTTTCGAGAAAATTCCAGAAGGTTAGAAGGAGCAGTACGACTCGCTGCAGCTTCATATCTTAATACAGATTCTTCTCTGGTTGCGTTGACGGACAGTACTACTATGGGGCTTTCCCTTCTATACACAGGAATTAAAGTTAGTGGGCACCAAGAAATCTTAACTACTGACCACGACTATTATTCGACCTTGGAATCTCTTAAATTGAGGTCACTAAGAACCGGCACATCATATCGCAAAATCAGGCTACACAATGGAAGCTTTGATACATCTATAATCGAGATTGTGGATAATCTTTCTCGTTCCATTACTTCTAGGACAAGAGTCGTTGCTCTTACATGGGTTCATTCAAGCACTGGGCTAAAAATACCAATAAAAGAGATAGGAGAGGAAATATCAAATATTAATGAGTCTAGGAGCGATGATAACAAAATCCTATTTTGTGTTGATGGTGTTCATGGGCTCGGGGTTGAAAATGTAAATATAGAGGAACTGGGTTGCGACTTTTTCATCGCTGGTACGCATAAGTGGATGTTTGGACCAAGAGGGACGGGATTAATTTGGGGAAGAAAAGATGCCTGGAAAAATGTAGTTGCCACGATTCCAACTTTTTCAGGTGACGACACAGTAGGTCAAATTATGACACCGGGTGGTTTTCATACATTTGAGCATCGTTGGGCACTAAAAGAAGCCTTCGATTTTCATAGGAGAATTGGTAAGGAGCGAGTTGAAAAGCGCATCCACCAACTTAACAGTCAGCTTAAAGAGGGATTAAGAAAAATGAGACATGTCAAGCTACACACTCCCATGTCAGAAGAATTGTCCGCGGGAATTGTTTGTTTTGAATTAGACGGGTTTACTCCCTATGAGGTGGTGAAGCAACTGGACGAGAAATATATAATCGCAACCACTACACCCCGCACTTACAAGGAAAGAAATGTGAGATTAGCTCCAAGTTTGTTGAATAATTCTGACGAAGTCGAAATAACCTTGGCTGCAATACATGAATTGTGACTAAAAAAGTAAGAGACTTCGTTCAATTATTAATCCTCATAATATTAATTAATCTGCGGGGTCGTATCTCCACAATTGACAAATAGTCAAATACACTATCAATTTCTATCAAAATCAAAAAGCGGCACTAACCCTTTTTATGTAAGTTTATTCCATTATATCATGTTTGGTATTATTTTAAGAGGCTTTGGGAATAGAACGTTAAGCCACGCCTCCGCCAAATTCTCGGGAGCTATTTATTCCTTTAGCTGATGTTGCATCGGTCATTCGAGTCTAATGCTCGATTAGTCAACAATAGATTAAATAATCTACTTCTATAAACTCGTTCTCCTTATTCCCATAAGCTCTTAATGGGGAGCAGTATAAACCCTCTACCCTATAACCTTCTCGAGGCTACTTGAATTAATCACAGAATTGCTATACTAAACGCATTGCTGTATGTTGATTAATTACATTTTCAAACTGCACTACACATTACTAATCAGGAACCGTTATACATATGAAGCACAAACACATTCTATTCTACCCATTACTTCTTATCATTCTTATCTCATTTAGCTGCGATAGTAATAATGACAATTCAGGAGGCAATATAGCTCCTTTACCTGCGAACCCGAATGACTGGCTATGTCCGGACTCTGTAATAAATCTCACCCAACAGGAAATCGATGAGTGGTGTTCCGTTAATATGGATAGGGGTGAACCGGCACCACCTTCACTCCGCACTCCTCCTCCGCTCTCCGATCTTGAGGCAAAAAACAGTTTTGATGACCTCTACGAGGAGTTTCTTAGAAACAGGACCTATGATTTTGAGCTGTATTGGAACCGTGACCTTAACTGGCGCATGACCGGTCCCTACGTCGGCTCCATAGGGATGGGGGAGTTCTTTGGCGTTCATTCATCAGCGGTACGCATCTACTACTCACCGGAAATAATTAACTGGTTATGTAATAACCGTGAAGGGCCCATACCGGACGGCGCAATGATTATTAAGGAGCAACATCCTATAGATGAATCACTGGGAATTGTTACGGACAGCGAAGGGTGTATCGATATCACAGCTAGTGTAAGCCCGACCGCCTGGACGATTTTTATTAAAAATAATCAAGCATCGAATGACGGCTGGTACCAGGGGAGTTTCAGGGCAGACCCTGGTTCAGGAGAATCCGGTCTACTACCGTTAATCCCTGAATGGCAGGTAGGTAATCCTCCCATCGTCAACAGTTCCGGTATTACAAGCGAGGTTGATTTTTTTGCCGGAGGGACCAATCCTCCGACCGAGCGCAATCCGGACTGGTACCCGACAGGGTACTTGTTTGTAAGCGATGAAAAACTTCCGGATACGGTTTGGCCCTATAATCAATACGGGAACTGGTGCATCAACTGTCATGCCTCTGCAGTGAGCGAATCCACTTTCTCGTCACTTGTAAACGTCATAACTGCGGGGACTAAATTTAAGCAGTTCGACCCTGATCTTGCCTTACTTGAAGACCCCAATTTTGACGGTATTCTCCATATTCCCCAAAGGGTGGCGCTGTTTTTTTTGGAGAGCGAGTTTGAGGATGAGTTCATCTCTCCGTTTACGGATCCCCTTCCCGAACCCACACATTTATTTCTTGATTTCTACGATCAGATTCCCCCGGTACCGTTCTCAAGAGCCTGGGAGGTCCGCCTGCCAGGAGAGACTTATGATCATCAGGTCTCGTTTGCCGAAGGACCTGACCAATTCCTCACATCGGACCAGTGTATAGGATGTCACGACGCTACATTCTTCAACTTCTTCCTGCCCAATATGATTTTGACGGAGGAACAGCCCGACGGGACAACAACCAGGTATAACCTTTCCCCTTACGCTGAATGGAAAGCGTCACCCCTAGGGCAGGCAGGCCGTGACCCCATTTTCTTTGCACAGGTGGAGAGCGAGACCAACTTCTTTGCGGAAACCGGACTCGCAAACCTTTCCGATCCCAAAATATGTATCGAGACAACCTGTCTCCATTGCCACGGTGTGATGGGGCAGCGTCAGTTGCAGATCGATACGCAAGGGCAGGATGACGAAGGATGTGCAAGTTTATTCGGCATTGCTCCTCCTCCGGAAGTTCCGATAGGAAAGCCACTAAGCGCAAGTGCCGTTACCGAGTGGCCGGGAGCAGAAAACAATTCTCTCCAGAGATACGGGGCACTCGCACGTGACGGTATATCCTGCACGGTATGTCATCACATAGTTGACGAGGGGTTTGGTGAAGAGGCAATATATACCGGCAATTTTGTAACCGGTCCGCCCGACGAAATATATGGCCCATACAAACAGGTCATAGTTAAACCTATGGAGAACTCCCTCGGAATAAATCCAGAGTTCGGGAGTCAGACACTTAGCTCAGATTTGTGCGGTACTTGTCACAACATACTTCTGCCGATTGTAACCAACCAGGGGGAGCTGCTCGGTTTCAGTTACGAACAAACCACTCATTTAGAGTGGCTCAACAGCGTCTTTGCACCAGGGAGATCCGAATCACAGACCTGTCAGGACTGCCATATGCCGACAACTTTCCACGGTAAGGATCTTGAATTCAAAATCGCAAACATAGAATCAAACGAGCTTCCGCCTAGCCCGAACCGTCTTCCTAATAACGAGATAACGCTCAGAGAACGCAGCAGGTATGCGCGCCACACACTTCACGGACTCAACGTATTCCTTAACGAGATGTTCCAGGAATTCCCGCTTATACTCGGGATAAGACAGATAGATTTTATGTCCGGTATAGCAACTGTGCCGCCATTGACCGCGGCACGGGATTCATTTTTAGATTTGGCCGAAAACAAGACAGCCGCCGTTACAGTTAAATCCCTTGAAATAACTCCTGAAGGCAAACTAAAATCTGTTGTGAGAATAGACAATAAGGCGGGGCACTACCTGCCCTCAGGTGTGAGTTTTAGACGTGTTTTCATTGAGTTCCTGGTGAAAGACGTGGAAGGCAATATACTCTGGGCATCAGGACGCACCAACAGTCTGGGGGCGATCATTGAAGGAGTAGATGGTCCGGTACTACCCAGTGAGTTGCTTCTGGAAAATCCGCAGGCATTTCAACCCCATTATCAACAAATTGACAGCGAAGACCAGGTACAAATATATCAGGAACTCGTTGCGGACTCGGACGGCAATCTGACTTCAAGCTTTCTCCGACGGGTTTTCACAATTAAGAATAACAGAATCCGGCCGAAGGGGTTCGACCCAGAGTTTTTCTTCTCAAACCCGTCTCCGTTTATCCGAGAACTTGCTGAAATACCAGGAGATGCAAAATTTGATCCTTACTATACAGACCCGTCACTCACCGGAGCCGACGAGATCGAATATCTGGTCACACTCGATCAAGCCACTCTGGCAAAGGTCGCCAATGTTACAGTTACGCTCTATAATCAGTCCATACCCCCTTTCTATCTGCAACAGAGGTTTTTTGATGCAAACATAGGCCCTGCAGAAAATGAAAACATTGATCGGCTTTATTATTTAACGAGCCATTTAAACACAGAAATGGCCAGGGACAATGATGGAGTGGCCTTCATTAAGGACTGGAAGCTAATGCTGGCAACTGATACAATGGATTTGGAATAAGGCTCGAAATTTAAATTAAGCCTTGATTAGGTGAGGAAATAGTGTTTCGAAAATCCTATTCCCTCACTATCAAATCGAGAGGTTTGGGGTCTGGCATGAATATTGACTTTACTCAATTTCTATCAAAATAGGAAAGCGGAAGCAACCCTTTTTTGTGCAAGTCTATCCCATTATATCACGTTTGATATTATGTTAAGAGGATTTGGGCAACAACCTATGGAGATGCGATCCTTATCGCTTTCCTGAGTCTCAGGCAGACCAACATGCGTTAGCGGCTGGCTCGGAACAGCTGCCAAAGGTCGGGAACACCCTTGAGTTCGTGAGTTCCAAAGTCCTCAAAAGCGATCCCGGAGCCGGCGACGAGGTCCTTTACGGTGCGGGATACTACGACTTCCCCTCCGTTGGCCAGATCGGCTACGCGGGATGCGATGTGAACTGCGATACCGCGAATATCATTCTTGACGAAGTCAACTTCGGCGGTGTGAATGCCCGCGCGCACCTCGATACCCAATGCCCTCACAGTACTAACAATGGCGAGCGCACATTCGATCGCGCGGGCCGGTCCGTCGAACGTGGCGAGGAAGCCATCGCCGGTACATTTGACCTCATTGCCACGGAACCGCGCCAACTCCTTCCGCACGGCCTTGTTATGTAAGTCCTGAAGGTCACCCCAAGCCCGATCTCCCAATGCTTTAGCCCTTGCCGTTTAACCCGCTATATCGGTGAAGACGACCGTTGCCAGCACGCGTTCAATGCTTGGTGTCGACGTTTCACCGGTGAGGAATTGCTCCATCTCGTCGAGAATCCGATCCGAGTTCTCGCCAACAAACGGCAGGTGGTCGGTCCCGGATAGTTCCACGTACTTTGCATCGGGAATCCGCTCGGCAAGGATCCGGCCCCCTTCAACATTCACCGTCACATCGTCTTTTCTGTGAATGACCAATGTGGGCACATTAATCGATGGAAGGATCTCGGTGATGTCAATCTGGTTGTTCATGCGCATGAGTGTGATTGCAGCAGCGGGGCTTGCGCCGAGTCTCTCAAACTTGCCCCACCATTGATTTTATTGACTTATCAAAACTATTATAAATACACTAAGGATCAAATTGTGGATTGAGCAACAGCCCGTTGACATTTGACTTAAGCACTACTACTCTCTGTAAGAAAAGTTTGGGGTCTGGCTTGCATATTGACTTAACTCGATTTCTGGGAAAATAAAGAGGCGGGAGCTACCCTATTAGCCAAGTTTATCCCATCTTGTCAGTTTGATATTATTTTAAGAGGAATTGCGCAACAGCCCGTCGAGATACGATCCGGAGAATTCCTTCCATTATACGCCTTAGCTTAGGTTATTTGTACTACCCTATCATCATTTCTGAACCAACTTTGTAATAATAATAATAGAAAATACTATATTTCCAAGCCCATATCTGACCGTACTTTGTCTCTAGCTCCTTTATCACTTCTTTTGGGTCATCACTTAATTCCTTCCCGTACGCAACCGCCTGCTCTAGCATGTTGTTTGACAATGAGACATATACTTCTTCTACCGATGGTTTAAATTCTGAATTAATGATTAATACCTCCTTTCTTGTTATTTAAAACTTACGGTGCCAGGCATTTAATTGTTTTGTTTAGCTAATTATAATTTATCAACTTAAATAAATAAGGGCTGTAGTCCCTAATATTGAACCAGTTGGCTGTTCAGGAATCACGTTTCTACGTTTTCTCTTTTGCTTTGAAAAACTCTAAGCTCCATTCGTCTTTGTGCTCGTCATACTTCAGGATATAAATATTGTCATCATCAGCTCTTACTTTGAAGTAGATATAGTTAATACCATACCATTGGTCTAATAGCACCTTGACATCGAAATTTCTATCATCCAGCTTAAACCTCAAGGGGCGCTCATTAGCTTTATAACCTGAATGGCATTCTACGCGTTGTAATTTCATGGATACATCTAATAATTTAATTCTAATTTTGACACCTTAGAAAAACTTGAGGGGCCTTATCTTCACAATTGACAAATAATTACAACACATACTCAATTTCCTTAAACATTCTACTTAATCTTTAATTCCCTGACATTTCTACCTCAAACCTACTGCAGTTCTGTGATACCGCTGTATAATCCATATTGTATATATTTCCTATCTGCTCTTGATAGGCTTTGCACACATTAATTATAATGAAGTAAAAATAAAAGGGGGCGCCCCCTTTATTTTTCATCGGGCGTAGTCGAAGGGCTCAGAACAACATCCGCGAAGAAGCAATCCCTATCCACATATTGTCATCGCTGTAGATGTCACGTAATTCGAGGACAGAATCCAAAAAAATAATAAATTTTCTCGAACTTTACTCATCCGTCATCCTCGA
>JALLOG010000137.1 GCA_027717645.1 Desulfobacterota bacterium AH_259_B03_O07 | reverse complement strand
CCATAGAACCGGCAAAACTTCCTCAGGCAGTGATGTCTTTTGCTATTCAGCCCAAATCAAGGTCAGACGAAGATAAGCTCATGCCTTCTCTTCATAGGATCAAAGAAGAAGATCCAACAATTCAGTTCAGGGTTGAGGACGAAACAAGAGAATTCCTTATCTCAGGTACAGGTCAGTCCCATGTGGAAGTCACTGTAGAAAAACTAAAAAACACATATGGTGTTAATGTTGACCTTCAAAAACCGAAGGTCCCATATAGGGAAACAATAAAATCCAAATCAAAAGCTGAAGGCAAGTATATAAAACAAACTGGGGGAAGAGGGCAATATGGAGATGCTTGGCTTGAAATTGAACCACTACCAAGGGGTAAGGATTACGAATTTGTTAATAAGATTGTCGGGGGTGCAATTCCTAAAAACTTTATTCCATCAGTCGAAAAAGGGGTGAGGGATTCATTAAAAAAAGGTGTTCTTGCTGGTTATCCTGTAATGGAGGTAAAAGTTACACTTTTCGATGGTAAGTACCATCCAGTCGACTCATCCGATATAGCTTTTCAAATTGCAGGTTCTATGGGATTTAAGAAAGCAGTGGAATTGGCTAATCCAGTAATGTTAGAACCAATTATGCGTATGGAAGTACTTACGCCTGAGGATACATTAGGAGATGTCATTGGTGACGTTAATGCAAGAAGGGGAAAAGTATCAGGGGTTGATCCACAGTCAGGAGCGCATCTTATAAAGGCATTGGTGCCAATGGCTGAAATCCTGACATATGCTCCTGAACTGAGGTCTATTACCAGTGGTAGAGGTACGTTCACACAGGAATTCGACCACTATGAAGAGGTTCCAGCCCATTTATCAAATAAAATAATAGAGGAAGCTAAAAAAGAGAAGAAATCAGAAGAACCATAATCAGCCGTAAATTAAAAACATCTTTATTCGGATCGACCAGTTGTAATTCTTAGCGCTTGAATCCTTCAAAGATATGTTTCTAAACTTTATAAATGTTATTATTACAAGCTCCGGATATCTTAATCTTTATTCATGTGAGCTTTTCACAAATTAACTTTGATTGACAATAACAGTGAGAATTGCATCTCTCGATTTAGGAACAAATACGTTCAGAATACTCATCTGTGAATCAAAAGACAAACAATTAAAGAAGCTTTATATAAATCGAGTAATCACTAGACTTGGAGGAGGTTTTACAAAAGAAGGGAGGATAATAACCGAAGAAGCAATTGAGAGATCTATTGGAATCTTAAAACAATTTTCTCAAATGATTGAGAAATACAGTGTAGATAGAGTGAGAGCTATCGCAACTAGTGTAGTAAGGGAATCTTTAAACGGAGATGAATTTATTAAAAGAGCCAAACACGAATCCGGTATAGGAATCGAAGTAGTTTCATGTGATGAAGAAGCCAGACTTACAGTCGAAGGTGTCCTACAATCAATTTCTATTGATTCTAGGTACCATGTTATCTTTGATATTGGTGGAGGAAGCACTGAATATTCGTTCATAGATAATAAAAAGATCGTAGATGTTGTGAGTACTCATCTTGGTGTTGTTCACCTCACTGAAAATTATTCTAACAATGACATACCCTCGGATTCTTCCATTAAAAGACTCACAGAGCATATTGAAAATACAATAAATTCTGATTTAGCAACAAAAACAAAACACAGAGGCGAAGACGTGAATCTGATAGCTACGGCTGGTACTCCTACGACTGTTGCGGCAATTGAGATGGGTTTGGATAATTACAATTCAGATCTTGTAAATGGTTTTATACTCAGAAAGGAGATGCTTATAAGAATTTTTGAAAAATTGAACGGATTATCTGAAAACGAAAGGTTAAAAGTTAAAGGTTTAGAAAAGGGAAGGGAAGATGTCATTATTCCTGGGATACTGATCATTCTTAAAACCATGGACAGATTTTTAAAGGACCAGGTAATCGTCAGTGACGGAGGTCTTCTTGAGGGTACTCTTAGTAGCATCATCAATTAGAAAAATCAAATTTACCCTGTTATTATAGTCACTTATAACAGAACATCGTTGACAATTATCAACCTAGCTATTATATTCTTTAAAGATAATCAATTATGCTTAACATAGAACTAACAGAAAGGGCGAAGAAGATATTAAACTTAGTAATTGATAACTATATAAAAACGGGCGAGCCTGTAGGTTCTTCAACGTTAGTTTCAAACTATCAACTACCGTGGAGTCCCGCAACTGTAAGAAGCGTCCTATCAGAGCTCATGGATAATGACTATCTTTATCAGCCACATGTTTCAGCAGGAAGGGCCCCAACAGAGAAGGGCATAAAATACTATATCGACTCGCTTTTATTTCCTCAACAGTTGTCTGAAGCAAAGAGAATCGTAATTACAAAGCGTTATCAGCAGCTGGATGGGACCTTTGATGAAATAATTTATGAAACAAGCATAATGTTATCGGACATTTCTAATTGTGCGGGCTTGGCCACACTTCCTTCGACTAGACAGATAAAAATCAAATCGACCGAGCTTATTAAATTAGCGGATAAAAAGGTATTAGTAATGTTCGTATTTGAAGGCGGGATGACTGAGCAAAGGCTCATACGGCTAAATAGGTCTATTCCTAAGGACATGCTTCGTAGGTTAAGTGATTACATTAATAAACTTACTTTTGCCCTGACATTGGCCGAAGTGGAGACGATTATAATTGACAAGCTCAAGTATGAAAAACAGCTCTATCGAGAATTTCTACAGGGTTTTCTCAACCATAGTTCCAAGGTAACTGAACAACATCCCCAATCGAGCGTTTTCATAAAGGGGCAAAACATTATCTTCGATAATTACACGCACAGTAATCCTGATGGCCTCAGAGAACTTATTAAGGCATTTGATGAAAAGAGTTTTCTATTAGAGATACTTGGAAAGGCGGTGAAAGAAAATAGTACAATTGTATTCCTGGGATCGGAAAATGGAGTCCCGGAAGGGTATAGCCTTATTGCAGCTCCTTATGGTACAAGTAAGAGCCTTGGTACATTGGGTGTATTTGGTCCTCTACATATGGACTACTCTCAAATAATACCTTTAGTTGATTACACGGCTAAGCTAGTAAGCAAAATTGTAAGTGAGGGACGTTAAAATGAAAACCAGTTCAAACGGCGATCAGCAAGATAATAAAGAAGTCGAAACTAAATTAAAAAAGAAATCCAAAGAAGGTCAAAATTTGTCTGAAGATGATTATTCTTCGGGACCGAAATCTTTAGAAGAAGAATTCGAGAAAATAGATAAAGAGTATAATGAACTTAATGAACAATACCTGAGACTGGCAGCAGAGTTTGAAAACTATAAAAAGCGAGTAACAAAAGAGAAAGCCGATCTCATTGCGTATGGAAACGAAGAACTTATTAAATCCCTTTTGGGTGTTTTAGATAATTTAGAGAGAGCTGTTGAGCATTCAGAATCCAATAAGGACTCTGAACCAATAATAGAAGGTATAAAACTAGTTCAAAAGCAATTTCTGGTTTGCTTGGAAAAGTTTGGGGCAAAGTCTATTGAGGTAAGAAAGGGAGATGAATTCGACCCAAATTTACATCAAGCGGTAGAAAGAGAAAAATCTAACGAGGTAAAGCTCGGCTTTATTTTATCAGAAATGTTAAAAGGTTACACGCTTAAGGAAAGGCTTCTACGTCCAGCTCTCGTTTCAGTATCCGAAGGAGACGGTGCATCTTCTAAAAAAGAGCAAGCTTCGATTGATTCGGTATTAGCAGATACAAAACCCAATGGTAATACAAATAACATTTCTGATCTACTCGATTCTGACACTGAAAAAAAATAGAATAGGTAACCTAAATTTTCGATATAGGTTATTCACATTAAGACGTGGAGTAATGGATTATGGCTAAGTCTGATTATTATGAGGTACTAGGATTAAACCGTGGGGCTTCACAAGAAGACATAAAAAAAGCGTTTAAGAAACTTGCATTTGGATGTCACCCGGATCGCAATCCCGGAGATCCGAGGGCCGAAGCAATGTTCAAGGAGCTAAGTGAAGCATATCAGGTCCTGGGTAATCCAAATAAGAGAGCCCAATATGATAGCTTTGGTCATATCTCGTCTGAAGGTCTTTTCACAGATGCAGATTTTGGATTTAACTTCAATGATATTTTCGGAAACCTTTTTGATGAAGTGTTCAACACGGGTAGAAGGACGAGGGCAGAGCGTGGAAGAGATTTAAAGTATGATCTTGAAATCACTTTCGAAGATGCGGCATTCGGTGTCGAGAAAGAAATTACAATACTTAAGAGAATAGTTTGTGAGGATTGCGATGGAAGAGGTGCGGCGCCAGGGGATGAGACAACTTGCTCCACTTGCGGCGGTAGGGGATCAATTAAATATTCTGAGGGATTTTTAGCCATCAGCAGAACATGCAACAGTTGCAGGGGCACAGGAAGAAGAATTACGAAAGTATGTTCTAACTGTAAGGGCGATGGTTTAGTAATGACTGAAGAAACTGTTAAGGTTAATATTCCAGCAGGGATAAGCAGCGGTTCCAGATTAAGGATTCGTGATGAAGGGGAAGTAGGCCTCTATGGTGGTCCAAATGGTGACCTTTATATAGAAACACTTGTTCAGGAACATCCTATCTTTCGTCGAGAAGGACAGAACATCTTTTGTGATGTTCCGATTAGCTTTGTACAAGCCGCTCTCGGTGATGAAATCGATGTTCCAACGCTAGAAGGGCAAACAAAACTTAAAATACCCGCTGGAACTCAATCTGGTCAGACCTTTAGACTAAAGGAAAGGGGTGTACCGAGTTTAAATGGAAGGGGAAAGGGTGATATGTATATCAATGTAGATGTCGAAGTGCCGGTCAAGCTTAACTCTAGACAAAAAGAGTTGTTAAAGGAATTTGCTGAAGGTACCGAGGGTAGTCATAACCCCAAGGTAGGTAGGTTTCTTGATAGAATTCAAGAGTACTTTAAATAGTTAGGATACATACATATAAAACTTAAGGTAACGCATTAAATATTGAAACCGTTTTACAAATAATATTGATCGCATACGATAGGAAATAGCTAAAAAGGCGGTAGGTAGTTATTAAATAAACAACTACTTATAGGTCATAATTACGCTAATATCGAATTTCCAATAGATTGAAGTATTGGAATTGATAAATGAACCGCCGGCTATAGCAGGAATAATTGATACGATATCGTTTTCCTGAAGCTCCGTATCCGGACCTTTTAAGAACCTTATATCCTCATTATTGACATAGAGATTGATGAATCTTCTAACGTTTCCATCTTCATCACACAGTCTCTCTTTAATCCCTGGATACTGGCTCTCAAGCTCCTCAATTAAATCTGAAATGTTAGAAGCGGTTATAGCAACCTCATCCTTCTCTCCAGTAAGTCTCCTAAGCGGTGTGGGTATTCTTACTGACGGCATCATGAATACCTCCTTGATCATTACTTTTTATAGTCTTATATAGTTCTTCAAATTCATCAAGATTTGGATCAATAATTTCTGGCTTTGATACACTATTTTCAACTGCATCCTGTGTTTTGAGTCCATTACCCGTTATACAAACTACGACTGATTCATTTCTAGGAATATATCCTTCATCTATTAGTTTTTTAGCTACTGCGATTGTAACACCACCTGCGGTCTCTGTAAATATGCCTTCAGTTTCCGCTAAGAGTTTGATACCGTCGACAATTTCCTCATCTGTAGCATCGTCACTCCAACCACCACTCTCTTTAATTACGCTCATTGCATAAAAGCCGTCCGCTGGTGTCCCTATAGCCAGGGATTTTGCTATCGTATTGGCTTTTTGGGGTTTAAATATCTCCCAATCATTTTTAACAGCCGTGCTTATAGGTGAGCATCCTGTAGCCTGTGCTCCGTGGATTTTCGTCTCAGATATATCGACTAATCCGAGCTTCTCAAATTCCTTAATCGATTTCCATATTTTAGTTAATAGGGAACCACTAGCCATAGGGACCACAATGTGTTGTGGGACACGCCATCCAAGCTGCTCCATTATTTCAAACCCTAAGGATTTTGAGCCCTCAGCATAATAAGGTCTTAAGTTTATATTTACGAAGCCCCAGCCAAACTTTCCAGCGATTTCACTGCATAAACGATTAACATCATCATAACTGCCATTGATACCAATGAGGTTCGTACCGTATACGGTACTACCAACAATCTTAGGCATTTCTAAGTCATAAGGTATGAAGATAAAGCTTTCAAGATTGCCGGATGTCGATAGGGATGAGACAGCATTTGCAAGATTTCCCGTAGAAGCGCATGCAACCGTGTTAAATCGGAACTCCTTTGCCTTTGAGAGAGCTACAGACACAACACGGTCTTTAAAAGAAAGGGTAGGGAAGCAAACAGAGTCATTCTTTACATATAACTCCTTGAGTCCAAGTGCATCTGCTATATTATCCGCCTTTATCAGCGGTGTGAATCCTACTTCCTTTCCAATTAATGGTGGTTCATCTATGGGTAGGAGTTCGGCATAACGCCATAAATTATGGTCTCTTTTCTCAATTGATTCTCTATTCAATGATTTGCTAATTTCATCATAGTTATAGCTCACTTCCAGAGGTCCAAAGCAAAATTCGCAAACGTGAAGCGGCTCTTTAGGATAATCATCGCCACACTCTTTACAAACTAGTCCCTTAATATAACTCATCGCAATTGTCTACTGTAAATAACCAATAATAGTTACTTTTATTTATAGGGTTGTCAAGGAATTTCTTATGTTTTTTAGATAGTTACATAGTGTTTTAACCGAAGATTAATGGTTTCTCAAAAATCTTTTCATTTTTAATACCCTAGCCAAGATCTTGTCTTTGCGAGGAACCCTGAGCTAAGTCGAAGGAGACGAAGCAATCCCCAACATAATTTCTAGATCGCTCTCTATACTCTCGGAACAACGGTGCAATAGGAATGAGATTGCTTCATTTCTTTCGCAATGACATTATAGAATTGGAAATTGGTTCGTATACTCCGGGGATAACAGTGCTACGGGAGGGCGATTGCTTCGCTAACGCTCGCAATGACATTTTAAAAAGTAGGGATAAACATTTTCCTATTCGGCTTCTATGTCCTTTTCTAGAGCTACTACTTCAATTTGTTTAGCCTCTATCTCATCTTTTGTTCTTCTGTATACACCACCCACCACAACAAAGTCATTTTCTTGAACTACCCAGGAAGTCCGCATGGATACGATTATATAATTCCCCGAAAGATCTGAAAGCTTAAATCTCGTTTTAGGCTCGTCATCATCCACTGACTCTTCCTCGACATCTCTCACTATCCCTTCTAAAGCCACTATCGCCCCATCAAATGCAAGAGGAGAAATTAATATTCTCTTAATTGATGTCCTCATTCCCTGGATTTGAGGTGCAAGTACTTTTTTCTCTCCACCACAACCTGTAATTATGAAAAAAACCGTGACAAGTAAAAATACACGCTTTGTAAAATTCTTGTCTCGGTGATGATTACAATTTATTTGATTATTCATTGTTAATTAAAAATTTTAAGGATTATAAACCTTTGAGTGTGAGAGTCAATAACAATCTGAACGACTTGTCATTTCTGTAGATGTCACGTAATTCGAGGACAGGATCCAAAAAAGTAATAAATTTTCTCGAAATTTACTCATCCGTCATCCTCGAATGTTTTAATCGGGGATCCATCGTTTAATATTT
>JALLOG010000136.1 GCA_027717645.1 Desulfobacterota bacterium AH_259_B03_O07 | reverse complement strand
ACTTGATGGACATGGGTTTATCACCTGTACAGAAGGTAGTTACATATCCCGTAGAGTTTGGGGGAAGGATAATAGCGGTATTGGAGGTTGTTAGGAGAGGAGACAGTCTCACTGAGGCGCCTGATTTTGGCGAGGAAGATTTACAGAGGATAAGTGGGGTAATAGACAAGATATTTTCTCTGCGTGTAGCCGCTGAGGCGGGGTAGAAAAAGAGAAGATAAGTGGAATACATTGAGGTAGCCCGCAAAGCAGCACACCAAGCCGGTATAATTCTGAGAGAAAATCTTGGTCGAGTAAAGGAGGTAGAATACAAATCCAAAAACAGCCTTGTAACTGAAGTTGATAGGTCTTCAGAAGATTTAATAATTAGGATAATTAAGGCTGAGTTTCCGAATCACTCCATTTTTGCAGAGGAGTCGGGAAAAGATTCAATAAATTCCAGATATCGGTGGATCATTGATCCCTTAGACGGAACTACAAACTATACACATACCTACCCTTTTTTTTCAGTATCAATAGCGCTAGAAATAGAAGAAGAAATAAGCATGGGACTTGTATACGATCCTCTTAAGGAGGAAACTTTTAGCGCAGAGAAAAGGAATGGGGCAAAATTAAATAACAATACAATTGATGTGTCTGCTTCAACAAAGGTTGAGGAGAGCAATCTTTGTACTGGTTTTATACACACACAGGATTGGATGGTGGAAGAAAATATAGTACATTTCGGAAATTTTATTAGAAGAGCCAGAGCGGTGAGGAGGGACGGGTCTGCGGCGCTTGATCTTTGTTATGTTGCCTGCGGGAGGTTTGATGGATTTTGGGAAATGGGTCTTAACCCATGGGATACGGCTGCGGGAAATTTAATTCTTGAGGAAGCAGGTGGTAGAGTGACAGATTTTGGCGGGAACAAATATAGTATCTATGGTGAAGAAATAGTAGCAACCAATGGGTTAATACACGATGAAGTTCTAAAAGTGCTTTCTTTAGGCAGGAGTAACAAGTCAAGTGAATCGAGGATTAAATATTAATGATAATTTTGAAAAGTTTTAAATGAACAACCCTACGGCAAGCCGAAGGGTATCCTCTTAGAGGTGAGGATCCTACCAAGATTGCTAAGGGTCAATCCAAGTCCAAGTCGGATGCTGAGCGTATTCTTGATGGCCAATTGCGAGGAGCATAGCGACGAAGCAATCCAAAAAAGAGATTGCATCGCTAAGTCTACACTGACCTCGTCGAAATGGCTTTGGTAACCCAGTAGCAAGCTACTGGGAATAATCAAGTTAAAATTTTAAAAGGAGCACATAAATAATATGATAATAAAAACGTTCTTAACTCTGGTCGTTGCCTTGAGTTATGTTATGTGCAGTTATGCAGAGAATTGGGAAAAAGTGGGAGATAGGAGTTCAAAATTTCAGGGAATAGCTAGATACTTTGGTGAGCAACCGGGAGTTAAGCAAAAGGATGTTATAGAGGCTTTTCAAAACTATGATTATGAAGTTTATATTGATACTGACAGCTTGAAAAAAGTTGGTGATGATAAAAGAAATGCCTCACATAAAGTTGTATTTGTCCAGGAACATGATTTAGCTGAGACCGACAAGAAATTTAAATATGTTTTAACAGAACTATCTTTTGATTGTGCTTTAGATGTTATATGGTTTATCCGTGGGGGTGTGTATGATGCAAACGGGGAACTTTTGAGAGATACTCGAGCCGTCTACATTGCAGTAGAATTGACAAACCTAAAAAGAGATTCCATGGAAAGATTGACGTGGGAAAAGGTTTGCTTGCACAAAAAATTAAAATAGAGCAAACGTCATTTCAGATTAAATCTTTCGGATCCTGATTCTGGTAACAGAATAGATTAAGGGATTTCAGAAAAAGCAAGACTAAAGTAATAAAGATATATAATGTCCTGGTTTTAGCCCCCCTATTTATACCTTTCATACTTCCAAGCAGTAACAGGTATAACAACTACGATACTTAAGAAACTACTTGACAAACATATATTTAATCTATTATAATCGTTTACGAAATTACTTATAGGATTAACAGCATGTCAATATGGAGGATGATTGGAAAAGTTGTAGTGGGATCTTTTATTAGTGTCTTGACTACCTAAAGTTAAAGTGTTTTATTAACTGATTTATTTTTAGTTCAGAGGAGGATGGAGTTTCCTTGAAGAAAAAGTTAAAGCTTTGGCTTTTAATCATAATTATATTGGCAATTCTTCCTGTGGTTGTGAGTAAAGGCATTATTTCATTTAATGCTATATGGCCTGAAATTATATGTGAAAGTGGTGGCAATAAATATGTTTTTCGAGGTTTAAGTACTAAAGATTGCGAAGATAAAGATAGAGAAATTAAATTTGTTGATGATAAATAAGTATTGAAATAATTCCCTGCCGCCCTATAAAACCCTTTAAATTAAATCTGCTCTTTTTGTGCTGCCTTGGGGCTTGATTGCGAACGGCCAATTAATCTCTTAGGATTTAATTCCTACTCTCAATTTTTCTGGATAACAATACACTGTGTACACAGAATATTCTTACACAACTGATCTTAATTTGGTTTCTCATTGAAATACAAGACACCCGAATGATTAAATAACTAAAATTTCCTTCTTTTTGCATACCCGTTGCAATGATCTTTAACTAAAAATGACAATGTGAAAGGAGGTGATATAAGATATGAGAAAGCTAATTGTACTTTCTATAGTTGCACTAGCCCTTAGCTTTACAGCGATTGGTTCATTAGCTGATCCTATGAGTAAACCTATAAAGAACATAGCAGCTTCAACTACAGAGGTGAAAGGTCAGATAATTGAAATCACCGACGACAGATTAATTCTGAGCGACGAGGAAGTTAACAAACGTAAGATTAACGCTTCTGAACTGGTCGAACTTGAAGGGCTCACACTATATTCTTGATCTAACAAATAGTTTTAGTCGTTTAATTTGCAAAATAGGAAACCTTTATTTGTCATCTTTTTGCTTACAAATTCAATACAAGTTGCTCACCATCTAATTGATCACTAGAGAATTATATAATAATAGTTTGTATACATCTTGATAGATAGTATGCATTGTATATACTATAAACAGGCTTCAAAAAGCAGGGACGATGGAAGGAAGTCTGCCAAACATAAGGAGGTCAATAGTATGCCCACTATATCCGCAAGGATAAAGGAGGAGGTGTTTGAAAAGTTAGAACGGATTGCAAAAGCTACTGAGCGAGATAGATCATATCATATGCGTAAAATATTAGAAACGCATATTGATGAATATGTAGCTCACGTTCTAGCAAAGCAAGCATTGATGGACGATGAAGATGAGTGGATTACGGAAGAAGAACTTATCAAGAACCTCGGTTTACAAAAGGATTTATAAGAAGTCCGTAGAAAAAGCCCTCTCAAAAATTACCAAAAAGAAGAGAACAACTATAATTAAAAAAATCCGAGATGAACTTGCAACAAATCCCTACAAATACGAAAAACTAGAAGGCAAATTTGTAGGTCAAAGGAGCTTCCATGTGGGCGAGTATAGAGTGATTTATAGAATTAATGAAAAATTGAAAACCGTAGGTATATTATATATTGGCCCGAGGCAAGGGGCCTATAAATAGACCCTTGCCCTGGAACCGTAATGAACAAATATCACTCTCTCTCTTAAAACGCACTTTCCTTTCACCTCCGGTCAAAGGAAGTATTAAGCATGGACTCCCTGAGGAACAGGCTTCAAAAGGACACGCTTAATAAATTAGGATAACTTATATGGTGCTGAATTTGGCTTCACACAGGTCCTTTCACCATAGGGTGTTTTTTCTCTAACTACTTTTCCTCCTTATTTAAGGGGTTGGGCAAAGGAAAGGCTCAATACACACGCCTTTTTCGTTTGAGTCACATGTCAAGGCCTGACACCTTACGTTTTTATTAATCAAATCATTATAGAGCCGGGATCGTTTTCCGCAGGCGGTGATTCAGGATCCCTCATTGTTGTTGATGGAAAAGGTAAAAATAGTGCCAATGACCGTAAACCTGTGGGCTTGTTGTTTGCCGGCAGTTTCTTTGTTACAATTGCCAATCCGACTGATGATGTGCTTAACACGTTTGGTGTAACTGTCGACGGCGAGTAGACTTTACAACCTTAAATTTACTAATAACTAGTAGATGGGGGAAAAGCAGATATTAGGAAAAGTGATGCTGCTTTTCCCTTTTTTATTTTTGAAGTGTGATTCTGAGGCATGGAAAGTTTGTTAGTTTAAATGAAATTACCAAAGTATTATTGATGATCCCTGAAACTAAAAAAACTTTTTCTAGTATTGCTTTAATGTTGTTATTTATTATTTGTTTGTGTTTTGGGGCTGAGTTCATAGAAGGTAATGAGATAGAGAATGATATGCCTTCCAAGTCCATAATTGAAGTGCTGAAAGAACATACAGACGAGTTAATGTCTATACCTGGAGTGGTGGGAACTGCCGAGGGACTTTGCGATGACCAGCCTTGTATCAAAGTATTTGTTATTAAAAATACGCCTGAATTGGAACAGAAAATACCCAATGTGCTCGAAGGTTTTACAGTAAACGTAGAAGAGACGGGGGAGTTTCGGGCACTTCCAGAAAACAATGATTGACGGGCCATTGGTATTTCTTTAACGTTTATATTATTTTTAACTCTTTTGTATTTTAAACCAGGTATTAATGATATACCTTTAGACGACGGAAGAGATGCTTCTGCTATTTTTTATACAGAAGTTGAGAATATTGATGATTTGATTAAAAACAAACAAAAGTGAATAATATCAAAGCAGCGGAAGTCTTCGGCCTTCCTATTGTAAACTCCAATTTTTAACTCTACTCATAACTTTTAAGTGTCACTAACGTTTCTGAACTAGTACACTACTTTTTAAGGTTCACCGATAGGCTAAGTAATATAATGTTTAATCAATTAAACATGGAGAGCCTAAATTGGAGAACCTACCACATTACAATTTAACAGCTTTGCAAGATGGATGGGGAGAAGGTTGAATCTTAGGGGAGTGACAAAATGTCACCCCCTCTATTAGAGTGTAATAATTGCCATGAATATAACAGGAAACAAAATAGATATTAGTATCATTGCAAACCTATCCAAGTGGAAGATTGAATTAAATCCTAAAGGTCTCTTTTTTAAAAAGGATTTGACTTTCAATGAATGGGAGCTGTTGGGCACAGCCCTTAAAAAATCAGAGAAGGCAGTACAGATGAGTTTATAGCTATATGCTCTAGCACTTCTCAGAAAGAGCCATCGTTCGATATGGGTAGAGATAAGAAATAATTTGTTGACACCCCTCGCCTATTTATACTATTATGATAACTATGGATGCATAGCACCATAATAATAAAGGGGGGGCTCTAAAAATGAGAGCAGTCATATTAATCGTCTTAGTCGCTTTTATGAGTATTGGTGGTTGTGGTGGTGGAGATGGTGGCGGTAATGGCGGATGTGATTTTGACTTTGATAGTTTTCTCAATGGCCCTAATGCTCAGAGTGCTAATTCAGAATGGAATTGTATAGTAGAAGATATAGTAGGAATTATTGCATTCCAAGCCTTTGAAGATGGCACAGGCTTTTCTTCAGAAATTGGGCCATTTACTTATCAACAAACAGGCTGTAGAAGTGCTCGTTTTCAATCAGGGGAAGGCTCTGGGTCTGTAGTCCTTATAGAAGGTTCTATTGCATCAGGTATTCTTACTTTTACTCAGCTATCCGATGATTTAGGTGATCGAGACTTTGGATGTAAACTTGTAGTGTTTTGAGTCGTTGACCTTTTGGGCTTAGGAGTTGTGGTTAGGCACTAAGTTGAATGAGGCCCCGAGCTTCTTTTTTTTATTTATGTAAGCATCAAGATCATCGGGGTCAACTCGATAGTTGCTAACCCAATTTTAATTCTCAAACCTGCGATTTTTTTGCCAGAATAGAGCGAATAGGATAAATTACGTGGGGGGGGATGGGGGAGTTGACCACCTCTAGTAGGGGTATACCCCTTATCTCAAAGTCCATTAAGGGTTTAATTTCAATGGATATTTATGGGAAGAAGCCCTCATCTCCACCAACTCATCCCGACTCAGAGTATACGATTGGCAAGAGCTATAATTCTTGAGATATAATAGAACATAGAAGGTTTATGCATAAGATGGTTTTATGTATTATGATCTTTCGGAAATATAAGGATAAAACATACTTAGCAAAGGAGTATTAGTCATGAAAAACTTAACCCATTTTATTATGGTTGTTCTAGTAGCTGCCATGATGTTGGTTTTTGTTACGAAAACGTCAATGGCTCAAGATGTTATGAAAGTAGCACCAGAGTCTCATAAAGTGTTGCTTGAAAATGACAGAGTGCGTGTTCTGGAATATCGAATCAAACCCGGAAAGAAAGATGCGACGCATTCACATCCAGATTATCTTGTATATGTATTAACCACCGGGAAATTCAAGTTCACTTTGCCGGATGGTAAAACATTTGATCGTGAGTTAAAGGCTGACGAGGTGTTGTTCTTTGAAGCAAAAACTCACGCTCATGAGAACGTGGGGTCCACTGAAGCTCATGGTTTGCTTATTGAACTTAAATAGCCATAGAAGAAATAGTGATCAGTTTACCAAACCATTTTTAGAATTTGGATTATCTATCCCAATTGGGTTATTGTAGGGACTATAATGATATTGTTTATTTTTATATAACTATTATATCCTTCCATTATGCCTCAAAACGAAACTGTCAGGATAACCAGACAATTAGATATTAAGATAGCTTTGACCCATTGAACCCCCTTGTTAATAACCAACTCATCCCAACTCGTGGTATTTCATTGACAAGGGCTAAAATTTGAGATATTTAGAAGATAAAAGGTTTATGCATGAAATGGTATTTATAAATCGGGATTAATAAATGTTGAGACGCTTCCTCGAAACCCAAAATACGGGTAATTCTTATTGATCTTGGCAATCTATTCCCAACTTGCCTGCAATCTGTCTTAATTGGTCACTACAGACTTCTACTTGCTTATCGGTTAAATCAAATTCAATCTCATTTTGGATTTCAATTGCTTCAAATTGTACAGCAAAGCATGTGATGGTTGAGGAACAAGATCTTTCTGCTTCTAGCACAGCGTTCCAATTAAGCGATCCAATGGAATCACCACCGCTTAGCATAGTGTCAGGCTCTGCAGTACTATCCACGCATTCGTTGAATAAGCGCCTCTCTTGCATATTCAGATTCCAGGTAGGGTTAGTTCAGAAAGCAAGGCTGAAATCACAAGGACATTATGCTTCAGTAGATGATGAATCGCTATCACATCCAACAAAAGAAACAGATATAAAAAGCACTAGAGCTATAAAGAATAAATATCTTTTGTTTCCCACATTATCTCTCCTCTGGGTATATTTTCTAAATTATTTATCCCATTTTATGCATAAACATCTTATGTTCCCACCATATAAACAAGGATAATGTCCCAAAGTACCCACTCAATTTATCAATTTACGTTTAGATTTATATAACAATACTAGTAATTACTGATCCGCTCTTTACCTTCTTTCGAATCAAGGGCATAAGTGTATCTGTTTCCACATTAGGTACTATTTCTGGCCATACATAATCTTTGCAACGCAAGATCCCAAACACAGCCTGTTTTTTTGCCCGCTCTAGAAGAGCTTATGGAGTGCCGTTTCCTGTTCCGGGTAAATATCCAGGATCGTGTCAAAACCGCTAACCTGGAATACCTCTTGGACTTTGTCCTTAAGACAGCATATGG
>JALLOG010000135.1 GCA_027717645.1 Desulfobacterota bacterium AH_259_B03_O07 | reverse complement strand
AAGCAAACCTTCTAAGAAAAGCAGCTATTTCAAGAAAGTGAAAGTAGGTGAAGAATCATTCATCGTATGTTCTGGGTTTTACACGGATTGATTAGCCATCGTAACCCGAATAAATGGCACTTGGTCTTTGCTTAGCCATCGCTTTACGCTTCATGTGCCATTCATATAGTTTATTATAAAAAGCTATTTGCCCCAAGGTTGTTCCTACGTTCCGGTTATGAGCTCTGGGGCTTTTTATTTATATCAAGTAAATTATATTCAAACCCTTAATTCCTCACCTTAACTTCTAAACTATCTCATAGCATAGGCTAATTCTTCATCATAAATGTGGGTATAAACCATCGTAGTGCTTAGATCAGCATGTCCCTTTTTTAATAAAATAATTTCTATTAATTCTTAAGAGTACATAATTTAAATTACAACACTTGACAATTCAATTATAGTAGCTATAATAATGTTACATGGGACAAAAAAGAATAAGAACAAAATTGTTTAGAGTTTGGTTACATCCAAAGGAATTAGAATTTTTAAATAATTATGCTGAAGAAAATATGTTTACGGCATCGGAGGTAATACGTACATTGATTCACGGATTAATGAAAAGTGAAGGATACAAAATTAAAGAACCCTTATTACCAAAACAAAAAATAAAGAAACGGAGGGAATAATTATGGGAGTATTTAGAAGATGGGTGAAAAGTAAAGAGTCTACTAAAACCGCTTACTGGTATGTTCGATATAGCATTAACGGAAAAGATAAATGGGAATCAGCAGGCAAGGTAGGGGAAATTACTAAAGTAGTAGCTGAGAAGAAGCTACAAGATATTAAACGTAGAATAAATATGGGTGTTTATGAATATGAGGATGTAAATATCTCTCTTGAGAGCCTTGAAGAAGATTACATTAAGCATGTAAAACAGGTTAAAGAATTAAGAACGTAGAAAAAGAGAAAACAACATTACCAACTCCTTAAAACTTTTTTTAAAGACAAAACATTAAACAAAATTACTCCGAAAGATATAGAAGACTTAAAACTTTTTAGACTTAAAAGTGTTAAACCTGCTTCTGTTAATCGAGAACTTGAAACTCTAAGGCATATTATCAATCTAGCTAAGAGATGGAAAAGGTTTTATGGAGAAAATCCTATATCAATAGCAGGTTTAATGACAGTAAATAATCAAAGAAATAGAGTTTTAAGTGTTGAAGAAGAAGAAAGCCTTTTGGCCAATAATGCCCTTCATTTACAACCTATTATACTAATTGCACTAAACACTGGCATGAGAAAAGGTGAGATACTCTCTCTTAAGTGGGATAATGTTGATTTTAACAATAACATATTTATAATTACTGCTCTCAATAATAAGAGTAAAAAGACTAAGCGAATACCTATTAATTCAGTTTTAAGGAACTCACTTTTGGAATTAAAATTGAGGAGTGGTAGCAATAGCGAATATGTTTTCTTATGTGATGAAGGGTTACCTATCAAGGAAATTAAAACAGCATTCAAGAACGCTTGTAGGAGGGCAAACATCGAAGGGTTAAGGTTTCATGGCCTAAGACATACAGCGAGAATGGTTGAAAGTGATGTAAACATTGTAGCAATTAGTGAGATACTAGGTCATTCTAGCATAGAAATTACTAAGAAAAGATATTTACATCCAGATAATTCACTTAGAGATGCAGTTGAAAAGTTAGGTAGTTTTAAAAAAAGTTGTAGCAAAAACGGTAGCAATGAAAATTTTAAAAATCCCTGAATCCATGTAACCTACTTAAATAATTAGCGGTTCCGGCGTAGCTCAGCTGGCAGAGCGGGTGGCTGTTAACCACTAGGTCGGGGGTTCGAATCCCTCCGCCGGAGCCAATAATATCAGATGGTTAGGGGTATTCGCCGTGTTCGGTCTGAGGTCTGTTCACCACATAGTTCACCAAATGGATTGAAATTCTAACGAAATTAAACAAAATTTTATCTAATCGATGAAAATCTAGATCAGTATTTTCTTTCATTACCTTGCCAATAGTTGATACAACAATTTCTTTAGCGTTTTCGATTTATTCCAAAAAAGGGATATATGCCCTTTTGGTCGGTTCTGGGCTATCTAGAGCAGCAGGTATACCCACTGGTTGGGAGATCACACTTGACTTTATTAGAAAGCTAGCAGCGGCTAGTAACGAAGATTGTGAACCTAGTCCTCAATCTTGGTATGTAAACAGGTACGGAGAAGAACCTAGCTATTCTAAAATCCTAAGAGCGGTGGGCTCATCCCCATCAATTCGTAATCAATTGTTGAGAGGCTATTTTGAGCCAACTGATGATGAGCGTAAAGAAGGTCTCAAAGCGCCTACTCAAGCTCATGAATCTATAGCTAATTTAGTAAAAAGTGGATTCATTAAGGTGATTCTGACGACTAATTTTGACAGATTGATTGAAAAAGCACTCGAAAAAGTTGGAATTACACCTGCCGTCATAAGTACCACGGATGCGATCAGGGGAGCATTACCATTGCCTCACACCGATTGCATCGTAATAAAACTGCATGGCGATTACATAGACACTCGTATCAAAAACTCACCTGAAGAGTTAGAAAGGTATAGCAGGCCGTTAAATAAGTTAATCGATAGAATTTTTGATGAGTACGGTCTTCTAGTCTGCGGATGGTCCGCAGAATGGGATATTGCCTTAAGAGACGCTTTAGCGAGGTGTAAAAGCCATAGATTCGAAACTTTTTGGAGCATAAGAGGTAACCAAGGAAACAGGACTAATGAATTAATTGCGCTAAGAAAGGCGGAAAAAATCAGCATAATAGATGCTAATTCCTTTTTTAAACAGCTTGAAGAAAAGATTTTAGCTTTAGATCAATTAGGTAAACCTCATCCTCTTTCGGTAGAGACCGCAATTGCAACGTTGAAAAGTCTTTTGAGAGGTGGAAATCAAGATATTCGGCTCCATGATTTCTTAACGGAAGAGGTCGAACGAACTTATCGGAACCTTTCAGCTAATAATTTCCCTACTGATCAAAGTGTTGCTCCATTTAGTAATGATGCCCTAATCGAAAGAGTAAAAAGGTATGAATCGTACACTGAAATTCTACTAAGCCTGTTAATTGTGGGTTGTCGCTGGGGTAAGGATGAACATGTAGATCTTTGGATAAAAAGTTTAGAACGTATCGCTAATCCTTCGGGGGGGAGGGAAGGATTGATGTGGTGGATAAATTTAAGATATTATCCTGCACTTCTTTTATTATATGGTTGCGGAATAAGTTCAATAGCGTCTGAAGGATATGGTACCTTAGGTAATCTGTTAGTAAACCCAAAAGTTATTATTGGTAATGAGGAAAGGCCTATAGTTCAAAGATTGATTCCAGATCAGGTTATTGAACTTGATCATGCTAAGTTAATTGCAGGGGGTGATACTAAAATTCCTTGGAGTATTTATTTTTATTCCTATTTACGGGAATTTTTTGAAGGTATATTGCCCTCAGATATAGATTTTCAAAAGTGCTTTGATCGATTCGAATATTTGTTTGCTTTGGTAATCTTTGATTTTTGGAGGAGTCAGCATAATCGTATGTGGGGTCCAGGCGGTTACTTTTTGTTCAGACATTCGTACCGCGACGACAGTAATTCTATAGCTGCCAACATCTTCGATGATATAGCCCAAGAACAACTTAGTATGGGTGAAAATTGGCCTTTTCTGAGGGCTGGGGTATTTAATGGTTCCGCGGAAATGTTTCAGAATACAAAAGAGGAGTTTGACAACTGGCTCAGAGAAGCGTACCAGAGAAATCGTACGATTTTTGACTACATGAGTTAATTTGTTGTGAATTTGATCCCATTATATTTCCCGACCATTTCAACAGTCTCCCTCAAAGAATCGTCAGGATGCAAATATCTCATTGTAGTTTGTATCGAAGCATGACCAAGTATTTTTGATAATGCTACTATGCTGCCTCCAGCTTCAATTGCTCTGGTAGCAAAGGTATGACGTAAATCATGAAACCTTAGATCTTCAATTTTGGCTCTTTTTCGTGCTCCCTCGAAACATCGTTTTAGTGAATCAGGTCTAGTATAAGATTCTCCGTCCGGACTTAAGAAAACATTTTCCGAATAGCCAGTCTTCATTTTTTGTTCCAATAACATTATCCTTAAAAAAGAACTAACTGGAACTTTTCTTGACTTCTTATTTTTGGAAATTGTGTGTCTAACTTTGATAAAGTCATTTTCAAAATCTATATCTTCCCAACTCAATGAAAGTATTTCACTTTTCCTCATACCAGTATTAAGCGCAGTAATAATGATCGATTTTAGATGAGGTGCACTTGCATTTAGGAGTTGTTGTTCTTCTTCTCGCGATAATATTCGTTCTTTTTGGTTATTAACTGAAAGAAGCCCCGACTCAGATACGGGATTTTCTCCATAAAATTCTTTCCACCTCTTAGCTAAGTAGAATAAATTTCTTAAAACCTCTAGTTCTCTATTAACTGTAGCTGGTTTAACTTCAGATAATCTTTTATGCTTATAGTCATCAATATCCTTGGCATGTATATCTGATAACTTTCTAGCTCCGAAGATAATATTCCATTTCCTGACGTGTTCTAAATCCTTTCTCCATGTTCTCTTCTGTTTAACTTCTCTCTGATATTCAATATATCTATCTGAAAATTCCTGAAGGGTAGGGACATTATTTTCATTAAGACCGAATTCACCAAGTTTTATTTTTCTTTCTCTATCTTTAAGAACTTCTCTAGCCCATCCCTTTTGAACAATTTCAAGCCTACCCAATATTTCAGTTCTCCATTTTCCTTGAACCTTGTATTTTATAACCCGATATTGAAACTTTCTCCCATTGCGAATTCTATTAATGGTGTATACACTTCCCATAATTATTTCCTCCTGCTTTTTATTTTTGTTTCTGGCAATAAAGGCTCTTTAATTTCATATCCTTCCCTTTTCATTACTTCATGTATCCATCCCCGGAAATGCTAACAACATATCTCTTCCTCTTCCCATCAGGCTTATAATAATCTATGTACCATCTATTATTTTTCTTATATACAGCCATCACTTACCCCCTTTTTTAAGAATCTTATTCTTTGCTTCTTTTGGCAAATGCTTCTTTAAATACTCTTTTATTGCCTGTCTTACTATTTCAGCCGGTTTCATTTTCAAATACCACTGAGAATCATTTAGCATTTGCACAAAATCTTCAGTTGCCTTCACATATATTGCTTTGTTCATCAATACTTTCTCCTTATTAGTTTTACTCATAATAATATATATAACATATTCTATGTATATAGTCAATATATTTTAGAATAAAAATACCTCGACAAATTAGAATAGTTATTTTATATTTAAACTAAATTCCAATTAAAGGAGGTATTCAATGAATGAAAATTTCTTAAGAATGTTAAACGGTCTAAAAAAAGAAGATCTCATTTATTTGTTGAAAATATACGACTACTATCCAGAAGAAAAAAGAGAAGAATATAATGACTTTTTCGGGCGAAACATTACAAAGCCGGCAAAAAAATGGATTAAGGGTTTAAAATATTATGATCCTAAAAAGAGAAAAAAAGATCTTTACGAATTGCTTAAAGAAACAATATTAAAATCATGCAAAATAAAGCAAGAAACTAATCTAGATACAGCTGCAAATAAAATAGTTACAAAAATAGCAGAGTTAAACAAAGTTGCGATTGATTCAAATATGACTACTAGAGAGATTGAAAATCAGTTGTTTTTGAATGAATCAGAAGAAATGTTTTTAATTAATCTGATTACTGTTAGAAGTATGGTATTGATGTCTACACAAGAAACAGTTGGAGTCCAGGAAATTCAAAGAAATATTATAAAATCCTTCATAGAGGAACTAATAGCAACTAAGGATCAAAAAGTAATATTAGAGAATGTACTTGTGGAGAAATTTACAATTGATGATATTAAAGAATTAGTTTCTGAAATTAAAAAGAAGAAGAATCTTAATGTGAAACAGCTTTTCGCATCTATTCTAGGATTAGTGTGGATTATTGCAATTTCTGATGACATGATTTCACGAAAAGAAATTACATTCTACAATAACTTATTCAAAGAATTAGGTATTAAAGATAATGATGCAATCCAAATAAAACACAAATCAGAACAAAATTTTGAGGAAGTCAGAGAAAAAACTTTAAATGAGCTTAATAAGAAGGGCAATAAGATAGGAGACTCAGATATTACAACCACTGTTAATGGAATAGCTGGAAGTTTAGTTGTTCTTGGATTAGCCGAAGCTGCAGGTTTCGGCTTATTTCTTTTTGCAACAAATGCACTATTTGCTATTGGTTCACTTTTTGGAGTTACTTTTGCTTTCTCAACTTACACGACATTAACAACCATTCTTGGGATTTTAACTGGGCCTATTGGATGGCTCGGGATTCCTGCTTTAATTGGTGGAGGAGTAATTCTTTTAAAAATATTTGATAATGTGGGTTATGAGAAAACAAAGAAGGTAGTAATTAAATTATCATATTTAAGAGCTGATATTTGATTAATTAATTACAATGAGTACTGGTTTAGTCTTAAATGGAGGCGGTGGTAAAGGAGCATACCAAATTGGCGTTTGGAAATATCTACGTGAGAAGAAGATTGAATTCGATTATATATCAGGAACTTCAGCTGGTGGTTTGAACGCGGCATTAATAGCTTTAAATGATCTAAATAAAGCAGTGGACATATGGTTGAAACTGAAACCAGGAGATGTCAGAAAGGTAGACTCGAAACAAATTCTAAACATTCTAAAACTATTAGCAAAAGAATTAATAGAACTATTTGCCTTAAGAAGAAGTACAAAATCTGTAAGCTTAGTAAGAGAATTTGTACGAAGAATTGGTTATTTAAACAAAACAAAGAATGTACTAACTATACTTATTCAACAAGGTGTATTTTCAACTGAGCCGCTTAAACAACTAATCAATTCTCACATAGATTTTACGAAATTCCCCAAAAAGCCAAATATATATATCACGGTTGTTAAAAATCACCCATTACTAATTTTTGAAGATAAACAATATATCAACTTCACTTCTTATAACCATGTTTTAAAGGAGAAAATGTTAATAGCAACATCAGCGATTCCTTTAATTTTTCCAACCACTAATATCGGGAATATTCATTATTCGGATGGCGGTATTCCAATTATTGGAGATAATAGTCCAATTTCACCTATATATTTCAGGGGATGTAAAGATTTATACGTTGTTCACACTCACAAGGAAGGTAAGACAGTTAAAAATAAATTCCATCGAGCTAATATAGTAGATATATCACCCAAATCTGATCTTGGAAGCTTTTTAAAGATCGAGGGAGAATATTCAAGAAAGTTGATTGATTTAGGATATAAGGATGCAAAAGAAATGATAGGATAAAATATTAGACATTTATTAAAATTTGAAGAGCTATTATGGAAGAAAATAGACAGACAAACAGAAAGATTCTTGGCGAGTCAAAAACTGTAAGACAATTACTCTCTGGGATGAAATACACCATTGACTATTATCAGAGAGAGTTCAAATGGGGTGAAAAACAAATAAAAGAACTAATTAACGATCTTGTCAATGGTAGAAATAGGGTAGAGTAGAGAGCAGGATACAGGAACCTTAGGTCTGGCCTATCTGTTGCCGCCCCTTTCGTCCGGCGGTGCCTCAATATCCAGACCATAGCCGCATTGGCCTGCCCTCCCTCATCAAACCGTGCATACGGTTTTCCCGTACACGGCTTTCCGATGTTCTTCATCGTAAGGCAATACGTCATCTTCCAATGACTTGGCCTTACGATACAGTTTCCTCTGTAGTGTCCTG
>JALLOG010000134.1 GCA_027717645.1 Desulfobacterota bacterium AH_259_B03_O07 | reverse complement strand
AATTTTTTTATACGCCTTCGTTCATGATTTTCTTAACGCAATTTTTGGAATGCCAGTTAAAACCTTCCTATAAGGCTAGACCAAGAGATTGCTTCGTCCCCTTCGACTTAGCTCAGGATTCCTCGCAATAACGACTACACAACTGTCATACTCAAATGCAGTAGTCGGGTATCCATATTAGTTTTTAAACTCTAAGTACCGGCTTTTCTCCACATCAGCCAATAATGATAGAATAATCTTGTGATTAAAGAAGACCTCCTTGAAGAACTCAATTCAAAATACCAGGAAAAAAAGTATTTAATTCGAGCACAGTTAAGAGATTTTCAAAAAGTATTTGAAAAAAGTGACGACCACAGAATATTTGAGGAACTAGTCTTTTGCATTCTCACCTCTGCTGCCGGCCCAAAAATGGGTTTAAGATCAGTCAATGCTCTGAAGAATGTATTAATGGACGGGAATGAGAATGATCTATATATGAAACTTGTAGATGTTCATAAATATCCTGATAGGTCGAGCTATATTGTCCACACCAGGGAATATCTAAAAAGGGAATTCGATTTTAAGCTGAGAAATCTAATCCTTTCCTTTAGTGACCTGATTGAAAGAAGGGACTTTTTTGCTAATAATAAGGACATAAAAGGTATTGGTTACGTACAGGCTAGTCATTTCTTAAGAAATATTGGATATTTTGGTTATGCAATTCTTGACAAAAACATTCTGAGATCACTTTATGATGCTGGTGTTATCTATGATATGAAACCGCCAACAACTAAGAAGAAATATCTTGACATCGAAAAAAACATGAAGAGTTTTGCAGAAATACTTGAAATAACGATAGATGAGCTTGATTTACTTCTTTGGAGTGAAAAAACAGGCCACATACCTAAATAAATCTCATATGTCATTGGTGCAGCTGCTTCTTGCTATAGCTATAGAAGTATAAGATAATTTTTATAAAGAGTTATGCTTGACAACTTTTCTCTTATAACTCAAATTAAATCAAAAATATTAGGATGTGAAAATGGAATATGAACCCACAATAGGTCTGGAAGTCCATGCTCAGTTGTTAACTCATAGTAAAATATTCTGTTCATGCTCTACTCGTTTTGGAGCCAAACCAAATTCACAGGTTTGTCCTATTTGTTTAGGTATGCCAGGAGTTCTTCCTGTTTTAAATGAGAAGGTTCTAGAATATGCAGTCAGAGCCGCAGCTGCAGCAAATTGTAAGGTATCAAACAGATCGAGATTTGCTCGCAAAAACTATTTTTATCCTGATCTTCCTAAGGGCTATCAGATTTCTCAATACGAAGAACCTCTCTCAACCAAGGGATGGCTCGAAATCGAGTCAAATGGTTCAAAGAAGAGGATCGGAATAACTAGAATTCATATCGAGGAGGATGCAGGAAAGCTTATACACGAGAATTCAAAGAACTTGAGCTACGTTGATCTGAACCGTGCTGGAGTTCCGCTGATTGAAATAGTTAGCGAACCTGAGATTAGCACCTTGGATGAAGCAGTCTCATACATGAAAAAACTGCGTTCAATTTTAATGTATTTAGGTGTTTGTGATGGAAATATGGAGGAGGGAAGCCTGCGGTGTGATGCAAATATTTCAGTTCGCCCAAAGGGAGACGACGAATTGGGAACTAAGAGTGAGATAAAAAACATCAATTCTTTTAAGTTCATTTATAAGGCACTTGAGTATGAGATCAAGAGACATATTATGCTTTTAGAGAATGGTGAGAAGGTTATACAAGAAACAAGACTCTTTGATTCAAATAGAAATGTGACTTTTTCTATGAGGTCAAAAGAGGAAGCACAAGACTATAGGTACTTCCCAGATCCGGATCTTCTTCCAGTGTTAGTTGAGGATGAATGGATTGAAATGATAGAGAAATCTCTTCCTGAATTACCTGACGAGAGACGAGATAGGTTTGTTAAGGGGTATGAGATTCCGGCATATGATGCTGGAGTTCTTACTGCATCTAAGGAAATAGCTGACTATTTCGAAGATAGCCTGAAGTATTTTAATAAGCCGAAAGTTGTAAGCAATTGGATAATGAACGAAGTTTTAAGGGAAATTAAATCCGATGAGGAAATAACGTCCTTTAAGGTTTCACCCCAAAACCTATCGGAATTACTAAATTTGGTTGAGGATGGAACAATTAGCGGGAAGATAGCAAAAGATGTGTTCAGTGAAATGGTTTTGAGCGGGAAGAGGGCAAATGAAATTGTGAGTGAAAAGGGGATTAAACAGATTTCTGACCACAGTGAGATTGAAGAGATAGTTCGTGAAGTGATCGAGAGGAATCCGAATGAGGCGTCCAGGTATATGGCAGGTGAGCAAAAGCTTTTAGGATTTTTTATAGGTCAAGTGATGAAAGCCTCAAAAGGGAAAGCAAATCCAAAACTAGTTAACGAAACACTGAAGAAGAAACTTTTAGAGAGGTAATTTCCATAATTTACAACTACATTAATCCTTCTTGACGTCAGTTGTTATAAACTCTGAGTATAAAAACATATTCCCATAAATTTAAGAAGATTGCTTCGCTGGTGTGTGAATGCAAGATGCGAGGTTGGAAAACCTCATCTATCGGATGTAGTAGGCGGCCTCCCTTTGATGAGACTCAGAAAGGACAGCCGCGCTTGTTTTCTCAATATGATGGCGACCTTAAGGTCGCCGCTACATTTATTAATTTGTAGTGGAGAACTGTAGTCTTCCTTTTAATCATGATTTGACACAAATCATTTCTGTGTGTATTTTGCCCTAGAAATCCATGAGAAAAGCACTTCTAGTGCTAGAAGACGGAACGATTTTTGAGGGAATTGGTTTCGGAGCCGAGGGTGAGTCCTACGGAGAAATTGTATTCAATACTTCAATTACAGGGTATCAAGAAATTCTTACAGATCCTTCATATAATGGACAGATTGTCGTAATGACATACCCAGAAATTGGAAATTATGGAATAAACCCTGAGGATGTTGAGTCAAGGAGATCTTTTGTGAGAGGATTTGTTGTTCGTGAGTACTGGCCAAAACCCAGTAACTGGAGATCATCTGAAAATCTTGAGTCCTATCTAATGAAATTCAGTATAGTTGCTATACAAGATATAGATACTAGAGAACTTACCAAAAGAATTCGCTCTCAAGGTGCCCAGAGAGCAGTCATTTCTACCATTGATTTATCTCCAGATAGCTTGTTGGAAAAGGTTCGTTTGTCCCCCTCTATATCGGACGTGGATCTTGTGACGGAGGTCAGCTGTAAAAATCCTTACACTTGGGGGAAGGGAAGTGAAATAATAAGCCGGTCGTTGATCAGAGAACGAAAATCTTTAAAACGATACAGAGTAGTAGTATATGACTATGGAATTAAACAGAACATGCTGAGGAGGCTTGTCGACGTGGGTTGTGAGGTTATGGTTGTTCCGTCTCAGACATCGTCTGAGGAAGTTCTTTCGATGGATCCTGATGGCATTGTTTTATCTAATGGACCAGGAGATCCCTCTGCGGTTTCATATGCGGTAGAGAGTGTGAATAAGCTAATAGGGAAGAGACCCATCTTTGGAATTTGTCTAGGACATCAGATACTAGGGTTAGCGCTCGGAGGGAAAACCTATAAATTAAAGTTTGGTCACAGGGGAGCTAATCAACCCGTTAAGAATCTTTTAACGGGTAACTTAGAGATTACCTCTCAAAATCATGGATTTGCGGTGGATCCGGATTCGTTGGATAAGGATGTGGAGATTACACATATAAACCTTAATGATGAGACTGTAGAAGGATTAAGACATAGGGAATATCCACTATTCTCTGTACAGTATCATCCTGAGGCTTCGCCCGGTCCTCACGATTCCTCTTATTTATTTGATGAATTTATTAGACTAATGCAAGAATTTCATCAATGAGTGTAGTTTTGATTGGATAATTCCCAGCCCCGATACATCCTCTCCACTATTGAAGCACGACCTTAATCCTCCCCCACAAGTGTGGGAGGAAAGAAGTTCTTCCCGCTTGATGGAACGAAGATGGGGGTGTTTTTTTTAATTGTAGGAGCGCCATCCCTGAAATAAGTTCAGGACATGCTTGGCGCGATAACTCGCGGCTGGAAGCCGCTCCTACAAAGGAGCTGTTTAACAATGACATTTTTCTTTCGGGACAAGCTTGTTCGTGACCGTATGCGCAAAGCAGCAATACTTGTGAACTATACAGGCTTGTTTTCTAAAACCAAACCCTTGCCCCTTATATACCTTGGTCTAGTAGTGGAGTAGGGATTCAAATTTAGTTCAGATTTTTCGTCCCGTTTGAGCTTAAAATATCCTAGAGCACCTATCATAGCTGCATTATCTGTACAGTACTCGAGAGAAGGAATGTAAAGGGAAATTCCTTCCTGGTTAAATTTTTCTGTAGCTAGTTCTCTAAGCCTTGAATTACATGCTACTCCTCCTGAGATCACAGTTGTTTTAAGGTTGTTCAATTTCGCAGCATTTAGAGATTTATCAACCAGTGTTTCTACTATTGCCTCCTGGTAGCTTGCACAAATATCTGCAATTTGATCGGCTTGGGGGTTGGGATACTTACGAAGATAGTACACTAACGAGGTTTTGATACCACTAAAGCTAAAATCAAATGATTGGGGAGATTTGAAAGGACGTGGGAATTTTATAGACTGACGATTACCTTTCTTTGCTACTCTATCTATCTCTACACCTCCAGGATAACTAAGACCCAATAGTTTCGCAGCCTTATCAAATGCCTCTCCTGCAGCATCATCTCGGGTTCTACCAAGCAATTTAAAGTCGGTATAACCATTTACCAAGTAGAGACTGGTATGTCCTCCTGAAACTATAAGTCCCAGAAACGGAAACGAGACATCACGTTCCAGATGAACAGCGGAAATATGTGCCTCCAGGTGGTCGACGCCAATAAAGGGAATTCCTAAACCAAACGAAATGGCCTTTGCCGTTGAAAGACCAACTAATAATGAACCAATAAGCCCTGGACCATTAGTAACGGCGATTCCTTCGACATCACTGAGTTCTACATTTGCGGTATTGAGTGCTTCATCAATTACAGGAATTATTTTCTCAATATGATTTCTAGAAGCTAGCTCTGGCACAACTCCACCGTATTCCTTATGGAGATCTATTTGAGATGCAACTATATTAGACAGAACGTGTTTTCCTTCTTTTATAATTGCTGCTGCAGTCTCATCGCAAGAAGTTTCAACACCCAATACCAGAGAAATCATCAATGTAATTTTACAGAAGTGTATATCATTAACAAATTGGGTGATCAATTGACACAAAATCTATAGAATCTATAATATGGTTTTATTAGTAATAGTATACTCATCATCATTATGAGAAATATCGCGAAGAGGGAACACAGTAATAACGTCATTGCGAGACTGACAAAGTCAATAGTGGTAACTTACTAATGATGCCTTCTCGTCATTGCGAGGAACCCTTCGATTAACTCAGGATAAACTTCGTGACGAAGCAATCTCAAATTTTTGATTAGGAGTCAATAACCATGAAAACTATGGAAAAAAAGGAAAAAATCCCAGACCACAGTGTAATAACCCGGGACGCCTTTCCACGATCTAAGAAGGTGTATGTCAATGGGAAAATACACGAGATAAAGGTTGCTATGCGCGAGGTTGAGTTAGATGATTCCAATTCGATGTTCTCCTTAAATGGAGAACCTGCTAAGAATTATTCTATTACATTGTATGACACTAGCGGGCCATATACTGATCAAGATGTTGATATTGATGTCCATTCAGGATTAAATCCGTTACGAGAAAGATGGATCATGGAGAGAGGTGACGTAGTTAGACTTAAAGAGTTTTCTTCAGAGTTTTCAAGAAGAAGTCTTAAATCTTCGAAGCTAAGCAGTATCAGATTTAAGAACAAAAAAACTCCTTTTAAGGCTAAGCCGGGAAAAAATGTTACACAGATGCATTATGCTAGAGCGGGAAATATCACACCTGAGATGGAATATATAGCTATCCGAGAAAATCAAAGGATGGATGAATTAGGAGATCAGCTAAAAGAATTAGCTAAATATCACATTGGTGAGGATTTTGGAGCAAATATCCCCAGCAGTTATATAACACCCGAGTTTGTTAGACAAGAGGTAGCAGCTGGAAGGGCAATTATTCCCAATAATATAAATCATCCCGAAAGTGAGCCTATGATAATTGGCAGAAACTTTTTGGTAAAAATAAATGCAAATTTAGGAAATTCAGCTGTTACTTCGAGTATTGAAGAAGAAGTAGAGAAGGCAGTCTGGGCCTGTAGATGGGGTGCTGATACGATAATGGATTTATCGACCGGGCATAATATTCATGAAACGAGGGAATGGATTATTAGAAATTCACCGGTGCCGATCGGCACCGTTCCAATTTATCAGGCATTAGAGAGAGTGGTTGGTAGACCTGAAGAACTTACCTGGGAAATCTTTAGAGACACCATGATCGAACAGGCAGAACAAGGGGTTGATTACTTCACTATTCATGCAGGTGTGTTGCTTAGATATATACCACTTACGGCAAACAGGTTGACGGGAATAGTTTCGAGAGGCGGCTCTATAATGGCAAAGTGGTGTTTGGCTCATCATCATGAAAGTTTTCTATACACAAACTTTGAAGAGATGTGCGAGATCATGAAGTCCTATGATATTGCATATTCTCTAGGAGATGGCTTAAGACCTGGGTGCATTGCCGATGCAAACGACAAAGCGCAATTTGCGGAGTTAGAAACCCAAGGGGAGTTAAACCAGATTGCGTGGAAGCACGATGTGCAGGTTATGAATGAAGGGCCTGGGCATATCCCGATGCATTTGATCAAAGAGAATATGGATAAACAACTTGAGCTATGTGACGAGGCGCCCTTTTACACTCTTGGTCCTTTAACCACTGATATTGCTCCTGGTTACGACCATATCACATCAGCTATTGGTGCTGCTATGATAGGGTGGTATGGCACAGCCATGCTTTGTTATGTCACACCTAAGGAACACTTGGGTTTGCCCGATAAAAAAGATGTCAAGGAAGGAGTCATTGCATATAAAATAGCGGCTCATGCTGCAGATCTTGCAAAGGGGCATCCGTCTGCACAAATAAGAGATAATGTGCTAAGCAAGGCTCGATTCGAATTCAGGTGGAATGACCAATTTAATCTTTCATTGGATCCAGATACCGCAAGAGAATATCACGATGAAACCCTGCCTGCTGAAGGTGCAAAAGTAGCGCATTTCTGCTCCATGTGCGGGCCCAAGTTTTGCTCCATGAAGATAACTCAAGATGTGAGGGAATACGCCGCTGAGCATGGCCTTTCGGAGAAAGAAGCCGTTAACAAAGGATTGGAAGAAAAGGCCAAAGAGTTCACTAAATCAGGTGGTGAAATATACGTCCCAACTGAGAAGCAATAGTTATCCCCTTAATTTAATCGTAAATTCGCATTACAAGCCCTGTCCCTGCATACTACTTTCTTTCTCCTAGAGGGGTTCAGATTAAAGATGGGAGTGTTTTCTAATGTAGCGGCGACCTTCAGGTCGCCATAAACATAGCGGCTGGAAGCCGCTCCTACAGACGATAGGCGAGGTTTTCTAACCTCGCATCTTGCTTTCACACACTAGCAAACCTAAGTAAAGTCGAAATGACTGGCGTGCTTCCCATTTTGAAAATTAGATTTCTCACTTACGTTCGAATGAAAGACATAGTTGAGTTTAAGACTGTTTTAGAAAACATGAGTCGAGTCTGCCCTTAAGGAGACCAGGACCTAGAGCGACAATGAATGGGGGACTAATGCCCTCCGCACATTTTTTTCATCAGTAAACGTT
>JALLOG010000133.1 GCA_027717645.1 Desulfobacterota bacterium AH_259_B03_O07 | reverse complement strand
CTTTGACTATCCCTGCCCTCAGAGGTTAAAGCCAATTTTAAGGAAGGAGGTACAGGGGTTAAGACAACTAGGAGAGCTAGGATGCAGTGATGGAGTAGCAGAGAAATTAAGGGCAATTAGTGCAAGGACAATAGATGAGAAGCTAAGGCTCAAAAGGACCCGGGAAAGGAAAAAGTCAAAGTCCAAATTTCAAAAGAAGATCAGCCTGGGGCGGTAGCTATGAGTGGTGATCCTGTTTCCGATTTAAAGCACTAAATTTAATTTTTTATACTAGTTTTTTGCTTAGTAAGAATAGAATAGCCTATTCTGCTAGATAGCCAAACTTGGTCAAATAGCTAAGAATTTTATTTGAACTCTCTTCAATCGTCTCATTGTTTGTTTCAACCACTATGTCAGCCTTTAAGGGTTCTTCATAAGGATCGGAGATTCCGGTGAAGTTCGGGATTTCTCCACTTAGGGCCTTTTTATAAAGTCCCTTAATGTCTCTTTTTATGCATTCTTCAACGGGGCACTTTACATACACTTCAACGAATCTGCCGATTTCCTTTCTGGCTTCTTCACGGATATTCCTATAAGGCGATATCGCACATGTAATGGCAATCGCTCCACACCTGGTAATTATAGAAGCCACATAAGAAATCCTCCTAATATTCTCATCTCTATCCTCTTTGGAATAGCCCAGACCTTTAGATAATCTCAATCTTACCTCGTCTCCATCTAACACCTCGGTATGAAAACCATTATCTGTTAACCTCTTCTCAATCAACCTAGCTAGTGTTGATTTTCCTGAACTAGGCAGTCCAGTAAACCATACAGTAAACCCTCTCAAGATTATTCTCCTTTTGAATAAAATTTATTGGATAGATGTTTGTAATTATGGAACCAACTTATTTTTCGAATCTTAATTATAATATTTAAGCTGCCTTTCTCTCTAAAACCTTATTTACTAGTTCAACGGCCTTATCAATTCCATCTGTAGAATCAGATATTAGTTTTAGGGATTTCTCTCCAGTATCAATAGTTAAGTCAAAGCTGTTGCCAGATTTTTTTTCAAATTCCGACAATGGATTAATAATATTATCTAAGAGCCTATTAAATGAATCCATCGTTCGCCTTCTTACATCGCCATACCCCTTTATGATGTTCCCACTTTTAGCTACTAGGCAACCAAGCTCATAGTCCATGCGAGAAAACCTTTCTACAGATTGTGAATATTTATTCATGAGGGAATATTCCTTCTTAAATCTATAAGAATAGGGCCTAAATCTTTTGAATTTAGTGAGGAACCAAAGTCTCAGACTCCCAATAAAAGATGAAGTCGTAGGGTTTTGAGGAAAAGTTATCTTCTTTTTCCTTGGCCAAATTTTTTGGAATAACCTGGTTTCAGTCAATTTTACAATGGGTGAAACAAAAAGATTTGGAAGAAGTCCGTAAATCTCTTCGGCATCGGGATTGAGATAATCCGTAACGTGAAATAATTGGTTATCTCTAAGAAGCATTTCCTTTTTGATTCGCTTAAACCTTTCGGGATTAATCTTTAGCTCTGCCACGCGGATACCATCCTCGTAGCTCATCCAAAGAGCTAGATTTTTTGCGAACATTTCAGTGAGCATAAAGTCCCCTGAATTTCTGTCTAATCGGTAGATTTTGTTTATTGAGTCTAGATACTTTTTCGAATACCAAACATCTTGATAATCTGCGAGTCTAAAGAGCGCCTCAGCCAAGATTTCTCTTAGCACATCGGGATATTCTTGCTCTATTTCGAAAATCAAATATAGGAGTTCTTCTCTTTTGTCTGGATGTAATTTCTCAAATCTCTCCTTCTTAAACTCATCCCACTTTGTCCCAGATTCTATTAACGAGAGATTATATTTATTTGACTTTACATAGTCCCATCCTATTCTGAATGCTTTTATGTTAGTTTCAACGCCAACGCCGACCTGAGAAATGGCTTTTAGATAGCTTGCTTCATCAATGTTTAAAGCCCCTGATGCACCAAGTGCTCCAAGTAGAATTGCGTTAATTGCAAGTTCTCCTAACCCATTTTGTTTGGCTATCTCCAATGCATTTAAGCCAATGAATTTATCAGAAAATGCGTTAGCCAGCTTTCTGAGATTTTCTTCGGAATAGATCCCTCTAGTAATTGGCAATTTTTCGAGAGTAGAATAGATCCTATGTGTACTTGAAACGACAGTTGTTTTATCAGAACCATATCCAAGTTCTAATACTCTTCCGAGTTCGAGAAATTCCTGAGCCAAAATTATATCAATATCACCGGGTAATGGATATTGAGAAAAGATAATTGGTTTTTCAGAGTTTACTTTGGGGTATGATTCAATATAGTAGACAGTCGAACCACCACGCTGTGAAAGTCCTGGCAGACCCACACCCTGCACTTCAAAGCCCTCTATTAGAAATACTTGAATAAGCCATTCTGTAAGTACTCCACCTCCTTGTCCTCCTACAGCTGGAATTAGAATTTTTAATAATTCATTTTTTTTATCCATGTCTATCTTTATGTTTTGAGGTATTTCCCTCAAATTTAGATTGTCGGTAATGTCAAAGATATCCGATTAATTATTTAGCACATCGTTTGAAATAAAATGAAGGAACGCGCCGTTTAGCTTTGCCTCAATCCTGTCTATTAAAGAGGGATTGTTAATAATCTCGACTTTGTAAAATGATGGGCAGAGTACGGCGGCATGTGCAATTTCTCCACATAAACCACAACCCACGCAGGATTGTTCAATATGAGCTATTGGATCATCTCTAAGGATCGACGGACTTTCCTTGAGGGTGAGAGAAGGACATCCATTATATCTCATACAAGAGAGATCACCGGTACATACATCAGGGTCAACGCCCAATTTTGTCTGGACCAATCTCTTTCCCGTTTTTATCTTCTCACTTGTCACTACCCTTTCTTTTCTATTTTTTTCTAGCTGACATTCACCCCTCGAGATTATAACCTTTAGCCCTTCATCAGTTTGATATGCCTTTCTGAGTACCTTGATGGAATCTTTTAGATCATAAGGGTCAACCTTTTTAATCCATTTGACTCCTGCTCCTTTAAGGGCCTTTTCTATATCCATGCTGACTCTCTCTTGTCGCATATTCATTCCAGAGGCGGGATTTTCATGATGTCCTGTCATCGATGTCCAGAAATTTTCCAGTATTACTAATATTGCGTTTTGATTATTATAAACTGCGTGGCTGATGCTTGTGGTTAGGCCACTGTGCCAAAACGTTCCGTCACCCATAAAGGAAATTACTCTCTGATTCGCCATTCGTGATAGGGCTCCAGCCGATGCAAGACCAATACCCATGCCCGTAATGGAACTGCTCAGATCAAATGGCGGGAGTCCGCTCATTGAATAACATCCTATATCCGAGGCGTAATAAGATTTGCCATAGTCTTCTTCGAGGATTTTTATAGCTGTAAAAATCGGTCTTTCTGGGCAGCCGGTACAGAATACAGGATTTCTCTTCGTGACCGATTCTTTAAGTAAATTCGCCGCTTTTTCCTTATGTTTTTCAACGAATTCACTTCGTTCTTGAATTCTCTGTTTTTCTGGAAAAGATATAGCATAACTGAGAAGAAAAGTACCTATTCCCTTGGTTATGTTATCAGGCGTATATTCCCCAGCTTGTGGAAGAATATCTTTACCAAAAATATCCAGATTTAGTTTAGTTCTTTGTGCAATTGATCTTATCTGTTCCTCGATTAAATTTGGCATTCCTTCTTCCACTATTAGCACAGCTTTTTTTCCATCAAGGAAATTGATAATTTCTTCAGGAACAATAGGGTGCGTGACATTCAAATTAAATATCGGTATCCTGGTCTCGCCCTGCAGATTAGCTTCACCCAAGTTGTATAGGGATCTGTTCAAAGAGTTATATACCGTGCCATGGGTAATTATTCCTAAACCTTTATCTTCACCATCAAAGATTTCATTTAAGTTATTATTCGAAATATATTTTCTCGCGGCGGGAATCCTTTCATGAAACTTCTTTCTTTCGTGCTCAACTGAGTAAGGCGGCATGGGAATTTTTTCCAAATCAGAAACTATTTCCTTGAGAGGGTTTAACATACTTATCTTAGGCTCAATGTTGTCTTTGCACCGAGTCTTATTTCTTATATGTGCAGTTCTCGTGGATAAGATAAACATAACGGGCAGATTAGAATATTCAGAAAGCTCAAATCCCGCCTCAACCATATTTGCTATATGTTGCAGATCCCCTCTTGGATCGATCACTGCCATTGTGGATTTCAGCGCAAAAGGTAGTGCTTTCTCCGCAACGAGTGTACTATCACAGCCGTAATCCTCTCCAACAATTATCATCGCTCCGCCAGTAACCCCTGATGCAGATATATGTGTTAGTGCGTCCGACGCGACATTAGTTCCAACTATTTTCCAATTTGCCGACCCACGGATTGGATGGCTAATTGATGCTGAAAGGAGGGCGGCTGCAGATGCCTCATTTCCAGAGCAATCAAAGTAAATACCCTTATCTTTTAAAACCGGATCATATGCATCCGACATTGCATCAATTAAGCCAGCAGTAGGTGAGCCTGGATATCCCCCAAGATAGCTTACACCCGATTGGAGAAATGCTTTTAAAATGACAAGAGGTGTGTCACCATAAAGTGTTTTTCCTTCTCCAAACTCCAACTGCTCTAGTGTTTCTTTTGAATAAGTACTTCCCATTTGGTTATTAGGTGTGGTGAAGTCTCTCTTTCTTGTTATTTACTGTACCTAAAAATAAGAGTAGATACCAGGTAAGTTTGAAATAAATAGTAGTTCTCATATGTTTTCATATTATTTATAGAATTCTTGTCAAGCCTGTTTAGTCAAAATTATTCTTTACCTGATAGTGAATTGTAATAATAATCTTGTAGAGCTGCAATCTGTTCTTGGTTTACACAGTAAACAGGTCTTTTTTCCCTAACTAAGCTTAAGGCTTTTTCTGGAACTAGGCCTGAATTGTGCATCAAATAGCTTGCGATCATAAGGTTTGTTCTACCCATACCTGCATGGCAGTGAACTACTATGCGATTTCCAGACTGAATCATAGAATCGACGAAGTGAACAAATTCAATAAAACTTTCTTGTTTCGGCGCCCTGAAATTTTTTATAGGTATATGTTTTAGCTTAAATCCTTTATAATTAATGAAATATTCTTCGAGATTTATGATTACACCGATGTTCATTATCATTAGAAATTCCATATCCTCGTCTAAATCACAGACCGAGCCAGGTCTCTCCATTCCTGCAAGCTTGTCTTCAAGCACCCAAGAGAAGTGCTTCGGCATGGATTTCTCCTATTTGTGTTTACAAAGCCACTAATGAAAAGAATCTACACATTTCAATATTATTTTGCAGGAGCGTCCTCCTGGCGCGAATATTTCGCAGCTGGAAGCTGCTCCTACGGCAGTTTCTCGTATGATATATAAACGCTTATGACAATTAATGACAAACATATGGAGTGTTTTCTATTAATCAGTGCTAATTTATATTAATCAAACGATGAATTCTTTAATTCGGCGACAAATTTATCAGCTTTCCTAGTGGGATCAGGAATTCTATAACCTTTGGTGCACTTAAGTGTGATCTTCACTGAAGTTTTTAGATCAATTTTGTGGCCTATAGACACGAAGACCGGCTTAGTTCCTTTCCTTGTTCTTAATACAGCTCCAATATTTTCCCCATTTTTGGAGATGAGCGGAGTCCAGGATTTCTGATTCTCTCTTGGCTCTTCGTAATTTCCATAAAGGCGTTTTTTCGCAACTCCAATAGATGGTCTATCAAGAATCACTCCAATGTGGCTTGCGATCCCGATTCCACGAGGGTGAGCAATTCCATGACCGTCAACCATTAGTAAATCTGGGGGTTTCTTTATTTGCTTATAAGTTTCAATAATAGCTGGGCCTTCTCTAAATGCGAGCAGCCCTGGTATATACGGGAATTGTTCACTAACAATGGTCGAAACACGCTCAATTTCTTCAAGCTCTGGATATGAGAAAACAATTATTCCGCATACTAATTGTTTCCCATTTGAAACCTGTGCCAGATCCACACCTGCTATTGATTTTATCTCATTAAAAGCATTTTGTTTTATAACTTTGAGCCGTAGCTCTCTTTGAATTTCTAAAGCTTCTTTAGGCGTGGGTATATAATTGGGGTTTTCCAGAGTTTTGTTTTTAGTGGACTCCATATTTTTCAATAATCAGTCTTTTGAATCTTGGTGCATAAATTAGTTCAAAAGCCTGTTCTTTTCCTGGAAAGAGCCTTAGGGCATATTTTTTAACCTTGATAAAGTGCTCTAAAGCTGCCTCTCTTGTCATGTTTGACTGGTATATCAATGATAAATTTAGATTTACCATGAATCTTAGCCTTCTTATTTTTTTATTCTCTTCTTTTATCTCTTCAGGAGTTGGAGATGTATTTTTCATTTTATTTCAATATCTAATCTAATTTTTGTTTATTATAAACTCTGTTCTATTTCACTCCAAATTTTAATAGGTGCTTTCCCCAGTTTCAGTGCGTTCCAAAAAAATCGTATCAAGCAATGGCAATCCTGGGAACGGATTGAATAGCGGTAGTTATTTTAGATATTCCTCAAATAAGTAGTATGCTTTGAAGGTTTCTCATTCTAGGATCATGAAACTTCCAATTTAGTCAATATTAAATCTCATTAAAAAAAATAGAGGGTCCAAATGATACCTTGATCTATTTATGGGTTTTAGATAGATTTAAGGCTATGAAGCTGAAAATGGCTTTCATAATGGATCCAATCCACACAATTAACATTGAGAAAGATACAACTTTTGTATTCATGCTTGAGGCTCAGGAAAGAGGCCATGAAGTTTGGTATGCTGAGCTAAAGGATATATTTGTTAAGGCGGGCACGACTTGGGGAAACGTTTCGGAAATCACTGTAAAGAAAGATAGTGATTTCTACCAAATCGGTCGGAACGAGACTGTATCACTAGAGAGTTTTCAGGTTGTTTGGATGAGGAAGGATCCTCCTTTTAACTTGGAATATATATATGCTACTTACTTTCTGAGTTTAATTGATCCTACCTCAACACTGGTCATTAACGATCCGAAGGGTATAAGGGAGTCAAACGAAAAGCTATATTCTTTATATTTTCCAAGAGTAATCCCTCCAAGCCTGGTTGCCAAGGATCTCAATATATTGAACAGTTTTTTAGAGGATGTGGGTGGTGAAATCGTGGTTAAACCTTTGGACGGTTATGGTGGGGAAGGCGTCTTCTATGTAAAAAAGGGTGACAGAAACGCCGATGTAATCATGGAGTCGATTACTGAGTTAGGAAACCGCTATGTTCTTGCTCAGAAGTTTATTGAAGAGGTAGAAATCGGGGATAAGAGAATAATAATATTAAATGGAGAGCCGTTGGGCGCGGTTCTGAGGGTTTCAAAGCCAGGTGGTGAATTCAGATGTAACTTTCATTCTGGAGGAACTCCTAACAAAACCGAGCTTGAAGAAAGGGATTTGGAGATATGTAACACAATCGCACCCAGGCTGAGAGAGGACGGACTTTATTTTGTAGGCATTGACGTTGTGGGTGGTTTTCTCACAGAAATCAATACTACTAGTCCTACTGGTGTTCAGGAAATAAACCGTTTAAACGGGACAAAGTTGGAGGCGCAAGTTATTGATTTTGTTGAGGAAAAATGTAGTAATTCCCAAATGAAAGTAGGTTATCAAAATTAGAGACCCTATTAACTATCTTTTATGATAAAAGGTTTCTCAACTCGATTGTTGCATAGATATAATGGTCATTACTTTAGATGTTAGATATTTTGGGGGCAGTCTTTTCGATTTTAAATGGGCATTCAAAAAATTGCCAAAATCAATTCCGGAAGCGTTAAAAAAAGATTTAACCGAATCAAAGGATATGAAGATTCGGCATCAGTTAATAAAA
>JALLOG010000132.1 GCA_027717645.1 Desulfobacterota bacterium AH_259_B03_O07 | reverse complement strand
AAGCTTTGGGCTTTCTTAATGAAGTTAAGCCTTTTAACTGTGTCTTGGGAATAAACCCGGTAGTTATTCATACCTCGTTTCGACTTAGGTAAAAGGTTAATCTCCTCACAGTAGTGGATATGGCATGAAAATTGCAAATATTATTGCTGTGAGTTTGATTAGCCTTCGGTAAAGAAAAGCTCTCAAAAAGACATGAAGAAAAAAGAACGCCATATTGATTTTTCCATATCTCCATTCATTGTAATCTGGGAAGTTACACAGGCATGCGACCTAGCCTGCCGCCATTGTAGGGCAGAGGCTATTAATTGGCGCGACCCACGAGAACTCTCAACACAAGAAGGGTTTAACCTTATTGAAGAAGTTCACTCAATGGGAACACCCATCATGGTATTGAGCGGTGGCGACCCGATAAAGAGGGAAGATATTTTTGATTTGATTAAATACGGTGCAGATCTTGGTTTGCGAATGGCAACAATTCCAGCTGCCACCCCTAGGCTTACTCTACAATTGGTTAAGAAGCTAAAGGCAGCCGGTCTAGCACAAATGGCTCTGAGCTTAGATGGCCCAAACGCACGAATTCACGACTCTTTCCGAGGAGTCCACGGAGCTTTTGATTTAACCTTGAGAGGTGCCGAATATGCCCATTCAGTAGGTCTCCCCCTCCAAATTAATACCACCTTTAGCAAATACAATTTTGATGCTTTCGACGATATTGCAGAGCTTGTCACTGATCTAAGCGTTGTCTTCTGGGAGGTGTTTTTCCTTGTACCTATAGGTAGAGGTAGGCTCTTGGAACAAATGACAGCCATACAATATGAGAAGCTATTTCAAAAACTTTATAGATTGTCTAAGAAGGTCGATTTCATAGTTAAGATCACAGAGGCACAACACTATAGCCGATACGTTATTGAACAGGAGATGAAAAATGAGTCTGGAGAGAAGAAGCCTTCTGAAGTGGAGTTGCCCGGTTGCTTAGCCCATGATTTCGGGCCGGCTGGGAGCATTGGCCGTGCACCTAAGGTCGTCAATGCAGGCAATGGTTATGTTTTTATTTCTCATACTGGTGAGATCTATCCCAGTGGATTTCTACCATTCTCGACCGGAAATGTCCGCTGTGATTCGCTTACTAGAATCTACCAGGAGCATCCTATATTTCAGCTCCTTCGAAATCCGGACCGTCTGCTTGGTAAGCGTGGAATTTGTGAATACGGGAACATCTGTGGTGGATCCCGTTCTCGTGCCTACGCCATGACAGGTAATTTTATGGACTCTGACCCTTCTTGCATATATATTCCTAAGAACTATATGCGACAAACTATCACCAAAAACATAATGGATGCGGGAAAAACAATTAGAAAGGTATTTGGTGAATGAATGTTTTCTTTGGAGAATATTCAGAGCTTATGATAGTGAAATGAGACAGAAAATACCAACATAATTTTTTAGAAACCCGTTTTGAAAAAATTATCTTATAGCAATTACATGGGGTCTTTTCCCTATGAGCATTTTTAAGATAATTTCTCTAGTTGAAGTGTCTATCACTGAAACTGTATCATCATACATTCCTACTACCCAGGCGGTATTGCCGTCCGGACTTATTGTTATTCCGTGTGCTCCTCTCGGTACGGGAATAATATCAATCATTTTGAGTGTCTCCGTATCAATCACTACTATATTATCCGAACCATCATTGCTTATCCATACCTGCTTTCCGTCCGGCGTTATATCTAAATAATAGGGATTTTTCTCAACCCTTATTGTGTTAGTAATCTCACCGCTATTGGCGTCAACAACTACAACCTTATGCTCATCATAGAGTGCAACCCATAAGAATTTACCGTCAGGTGATAGCACTATTCCATGAGGGCCATCGCCAACCTTTATCCTTGATACTTCTTTGAGGCTTGGTACATCAATAACTGAAATGTCGGCAGAACACATGTTTGTAATCCACACCTTTTTGCTATCGGGAGAAATTGCTATTTGGTGCGGTGTATCTCCTACCTTTATGCGATTTAAGACTTCATGTATGTGGGGTTCCTCTTTATGGACAGAGACACTAAAAACAGAAATAGTATCGTCACTGGGATTTGTTACAAAACCATACTTCCCATCTGGCGTTACCCTAACTTCATGGGCATTAAGCCCGGCTTCCATTGTACCAATTACTTTTAATTTGGAGAGATCTATAATTGAGACGTTGTTAGAAGCCATAGCCGGTACATATGCATATCTTCCTTTAGGTCCTATTGCTATACCATGCGGGCTCTTTCCAACACCTATTTTAGTTATTAACTCTTTCGTAGTCCGGTCTATAACCCAAACCTCACTTGTACCTTCGTTAACTATATACGCCCTCATATTTTTTTCTTCTCTACTCAGTGCCAAGGAACTTATCATAACAAGGATAAAAATATTTAATACATTCTTGTATTTCATTATTTTTAAACCTCCATTTTATTAAACAATAATTTCATATCTAAATATCTTAAAAACTGTACAAGCTTTAATGTTGATAAATTTGGGCTTGGCTTTACTATGTTAAGACACAAAGAACATGAATTTTCAATTCTCATTTTCCTCCCCAAGACCATAAGTGATAGTCAGATATTCAATAATGATTTTCTTATTTTTACCAGATACACCTGCACCGTATGTAATCATTCTATTTACAGTTTCTTCCCACTCCTTTTTACTGCGGCTTTTCGCTTTTATCCTGTCTAAGCTATGACAAACAGTGCAAGTATTCTCCAAAAGTTTATCCGGTTCTTCTCCATAAACTTGTGTTGCGAGAAAACATACGAATACTAACAGAATTAATTTTCTCAACTTTATTCTATACTCATTTCGGAAGAAATCAGTTGGCTGGTACGGATCCTCTGTTAATTAGCCTTCTTTAAGAATTTTAATACTGCATTGGCTTCTGCTTCTGTAAGTTGTGCCCTCACTCTCATATGAGGAACTATGATTTCCCACTGTGTATCCGACCTCTCATTTGGAAACCTGTAGTTGTGGCATCTATTGCAGTTATTCCTAAAGACCTTTGCTCCATCAAGACCTTGATTCTTTGTTTCCTCTGAGATAGTTTTGGAGATTGGTAAAAATAAAATAATGATAAAAACTAATAAAATTATTTTTCTCATTCTCGTTTCCTCCTATGTTAATTAGAACCCATAAGCTGCCTGAAGAAAAAATGCATTGTTGTTTCCATTCTCCTCTTCGTCCACGAAGAAATAAGCAATCTTTCCTACTAAGCTGGATGTAAACCAATAATCGAGCCCCAGACCTAACTCTTTTCTTTTAAAATCATTCCGGTCTCCTCCCCGTTGGTCATATCTTACAACAAACTCGGTATCTTTGAGGTAAGGTATGCCCAAGGTTATGGGTCTATATGATGCTTGAATGTAATACCCCCACTGCTTTTCGAAATCTTCAATCTCTTCAGGGAGTGAAAGATGCGATTGAGCAAATTCACCCCTAAATCTAAATCCCTTATAGAAATAAGCCCAATCGAAACCGTAAGTAAAATGGTTTCTTGCATTCTCTAGACCCTCTAGCCCAGGGCCAAATATTAAGTCTTCATTCTCTAATGTTACTTTCTCTACTAACCATGAAGCTCCGATTTCTAAACCGTGCATCAGGTCTGAATTTTGAAATGGTATGAATCCAATACGTCCTACAAAACCAACTTTATCAGTTATATCTACAGTATCGCTTATAATCTCAATATCGTCTATCTCTGTAATAACTCCGTCTTCATTTTCTTCTCCATCAATCTCTAACACACCGCCATTTACGAGGGATAATGCATAAGTAAGTCTATATGAGTTACTTGGAGGAGCAAAAGCACCCGTAAGCTGTGCCCCTATGTTTGAGAATGGAAGGAATCCAGACCTATACATGAGTGGACGATTGGGCATTCTATTAATCCAAGCTGGATGGAGCTTTAAGGGGAAAACGCCGAATGGAGTAAGAAACTTACCAGCAATTGCAGTAGAATATTTAGAAAAAAGATAGTCAATTTGAGCATATTCTAAACCAACTTCTGTTTCATCACCTTCTAGCTCGAATTCAACTTCTGCCTCAAAAAGTACATTCGGGAAGATTTGATATAGAAATATAGGACTGAACCTAGCAGTAAATGTGCTATCTTGCTCATCGCCTTCTCTATTAATGTAACTGGCCGCAGCCCATCCCGTAAGCAAAAACCTATCTGTACCAGGAATTAGGCTTTTTACCTCTTCTTTAACGGATTTAATCTCTTCTTCTAACTCTTTTGCAGTCTTCACCTCTTCTTCAGTTGGAGTAGGTTTTTCTTTAACTATTACTTCTGGTGGAGCCTTTTCCTCTCTTAAAGACTCATACTTCTGCTGAAGATCATCGTATTTTTTCTCTAAGGTTCGATATCTTTCCTCTAAAGATTTTAGTCTTCTCTCGACTTCTGTGTCCTCCGAATTGGCTGATAAGGGAAAGAAGCAGATTAATATTCCTAATAGTAGTAAAGATAAACAACTACTTTTGCGAAATTTCATTTTCTCGCTCCTTTAATTATTTAATTGTCATAATCTCTTAATCCTGCCAATCTTAAAATAGGTCTTTTAAAATACATGCCAGTATTACATTATTTATGAAGTGCAAATATCAAGCCAAAAGAATTTTCTAAAGTTTTTAGGTAGTTAAGGAATTAATCACAAATAGCTTGTTGTAAGATTCTCTGACATCTGACACCCTAATTTTAATTCAATCTTTATAAATAAAGGAAATTTCACTGGCATCTACTTTGCATAATTAAAGATTAAAAAGAAGATTCATGAAGTCACGGGATAAACGGGTAAAGCAGGAAAAGGTTAAAGGCGTTGAAGAAAAAAGAATAGAAGTGAAGAAACCTGCTTATAAAAAATATATGACTCCAAATCATATTAGAGTGACACCACGAAGGATAAAAAAAGCTGTCTATATCATAAGGAGAATAGTATGAATATTTCTAGACTAAATATTTTATTATTAGCGTCAATAGTGCTCTTTTTCACTCTTACCAATTGCCGTAGGAATCAGAACGAAATACAGAACGATAAGGATTCTCTAGGTATTAAATTTCATTTATTCAATGAAAAATACAACAATAATCAAAACCTCCAAATATTAGATACAAGAACTATGGATGAATATAAAAGCGGTCATATCCCTGGAGCATTGATCTTGCCTGTCCAAGATCTAGAGTCAGCTAAGGACGTAAGTAGTATATTATCGAATTTCAAAAAGAACGAAGAAGTTTATATCTATTGCACTGCAGGTGGTCCACGTTCTCAGCGTGCAACCAAAATACTTCGTACTTTAGGATTTAAAAAGGCTTATTTTGTTGAGGGAGGGATTGCTAAATGGATTGCATCTGGAAATCCAATAGAATAAAAAGAAAAGACTACTTTTTGTTCCAAAACATAAGACTGCAGCTTATAAGGTACTAAGGCAGATCATTAAGAAGATTAGATTAACTTTTCTCTATCAACTACTAACTAACGCCAAATGTGGTATCTTGTGAAAGTGAAAGATAATCTTATTTGAGGTTACTCATTGAGAAATTTTTGTTGGTATTAAGGTTTATTTTGCGATGTAAAATAATATAGATTATGCATAAATTAAGATGAAGTAAGGAGAGTTATTATGAAAAGATTTTGTATTATTATAGGGACTTTGTTGTGGATGGGTATTTGTAATGCTCAAGCCTATGAGTCTGGTGGATTAGAAGGGTATAAGGTAGGGACAAAAACAAACATAGACGGTTTGGAGAGAGTGACACAAAAACTTGTTCCCCCACCTTTCGTCCCAGAACATGAACAAGTAGCAATGGGAGGACCTAAAATAGTTGAAGTAGAGTTTATAATAGAGGAGAAAGAAATTGAGGTTGCACCAGATGCTTTTGTTCAGGCAATGACCTTTAATGGATCAGTCCCTGGACCATTAATTGTAGTTCATGAGGGTGATTATGTTGAACTGACACTGGTTAATCCCAAAACAAATACACTTCTGCATAATATAGACTTCCATGCATCAACTGGTGCTTTGGGTGCTGGAGATCTAACAAAAGTATCCCCCGGACAACAGGTAAAAGTTCGCTTCAAAGCAACAAAGCCAGGTGTTTTTATTTATCACTGTGCCCCGGGAGGTGCAATGATACCCTGGCATGTAGTCTCAGGAATGAATGGTGCAATTATGGTCCTTCCAAGAGAGGGATTAAAAGATGAAAATGGAAATCCGGTAAAATATGATAAAGCATATTATATTGGTGAACAGGACTACTATTTACCAAAAGATAAAGACGGAAAATATATAAGATTTAATTCTCCATTGGAGGGTTTTGCAAAAACTCTAGAGCTTATGAAAGGACTTATACCAACCCATGAAGTCTTTAATGGTAAAGTCGGTGCTCTTACCGGTGAGAATGCACTCACAGCTAATGTTGGTGAAACGGTTTTATTTATTCACTCGCAGGCGAATAGACAATCTAACCCGCATTTGATCGGAGGTCATGGGGACTTAGTCTGGGAAAGAGGTTCATTTAATGATAAACCAGAAACTAATCTTGAAACATGGCTTATTGCTGCGGGGTCTGCGGGGGCTATGTTGTATAATTTTCAGCAACCTGGAATATATGTTTATTTAAATCATAACCTTATAGAAGCCATACTTTTGGGAGCGGCAGCCCATGTTAAAGTGGACGGTAAATGGAATAACGATTTGATGGAGCAAGTTATGAAGCCTTCAACAATTAAATAGTTATCTAACCTGATAGCTGTAACCCATAAGTTCAAAGAGTGCAGGCTGCTTCTTCCTCATCCTCCTTTTATCTCCTTCTTTCCTCCGTCGGTTGCTTTTTCCATCTCATTTAATTTCTTCTTGCCAATAATCTCCTCTTTTTCATGATTTGGTCTTAACATAGGGAGAAAAACTTGGCTGGAGCCTGTAACTTTCGAAGCAGATTTTCTTTGTCTTTCAAAATATATTTGGTTAATTTCCCAGTAACTCTTATCTTTATTCTTCCAGGGGTAAATCCACTCTCACGAACTGCTTTGTTAAGCCTCCCTATATCAAGCGGTACATCTTCTTTTAATTTAATATCTACTATCCCTGTTTTTAGATTAGAACTAGCATTTTTAACTTCGTGTAGAGTTTCTAACTCCTTTTAATCCCATATACACAAAATGAGCTGGTCATTCCATCTACCTGGATCTCAACAATAACAATATTTATCTCTGCAAATGTGGGTTGATAGAATATAAGTGTTGTAACTAAGAACCTTAAAACTAATATTAGTTTTATAACATCTTATTTACTTGAGTTAAGTATATCTCTAATCCAAGTTATTGCTGCAATCGTTGACGGAAAACCAATTGTAGTAATGGCTAACAATGCCACATGAAGGATTTCATCCTCAGATATCCCTGCCTGTAAAGTCCTTTTGGTGTGTGAATGAACCGCTCCTTCTAAACGTGCTCCGATTGCGATTCCGAGATTTACCAACCGTCTCGTTTTTTCATCCAAAGGCCCCACTTCGTGACATTTATCCCCTAGATTTTCATAGGCTTGCCATATCTCAGGATATTTTTTTATAAATTCCTGAAGTGAAGGCGGAAGCATATCATTCATACAAGTCTCCTCCCATAAGAATCATTTGTAAAAAACAGCTAAAGGGTAAATTATAACCAGTATATCTCTCTTCTTTAAATTAGTATGTTTTAACCCATATTCCTAGTTGTGCAAAATGTAAAGAGCAGTAAATCATTTTCACTAAATTTGACTGCTGTACTAGTTTAGAAACCTTGGTGACATACAAAAGTTATTAGTAGTGGTAGAATTGCTGTCCATATGAGTGGTTATCGAGACTGGTTAGTGAAGACCAGAAGTAAAATGGGTAATGTGGCACATAAGTGGTGGGTGAGTAAAATCGTCTGATTCTCTGACATAAGACAGTTTTATAATTACAACATATTTGCAACTTCCTAAAATTATTACAAAATTTTCTATATTAAATTGGCATAATTTTTGCGACAAATCTATATAACTTATGTATTTAGCATAAGTTGGAAATAAGATATAGGGAGG
>JALLOG010000131.1 GCA_027717645.1 Desulfobacterota bacterium AH_259_B03_O07 | reverse complement strand
TGAAAATGCGGTAAAGGAGATAAAGCAAATAGATGATCTTGGTATTAGGGGCGTCTTGCTCTTCGGCATTCCAGAAAAGAAGGACGAACTTGGTTCGGGAGGTTATGATGAGAATGGAATCATCCAACGAGCCCTCAGGGAAATCAAACAAAAGGTCGGGGATGTCCTATTAATAACGGATATCTGTATGTGTGAATATACGAGCCATGGGCACTGCGGAATAATAAAAGATGGGCATGTAGACAATGATGATACACTCGGATATCTGTCAAAGATCGCACTCTCACATGCTAATGCCGGTGCCGACATTGTTGCCCCATCGGACATGATGGATGGACGAGTAGGATCTATCAGAAAATCACTGGATGAGAGAGGATTTACAGATGTTGGAATAATGTCGTATTCTGCAAAGTATGCTTCGGCTTTTTATGGTCCTTTCAGAGATGCCGCCGATTCTACACCGGAGTTTGGAGACCGAAAAAGCTATCAGATGGATCCTCCAAACGTTAGAGAAGCGTTGCGTGAAATTGCACAAGACATAGAGGAAGGGGCTGATATTGTGATGATAAAACCCGCACTTCCATATCTCGATGTAATAAGGGCAGCAAGGGAAGAATTTAACTATCCGCTCGCGGCTTATAATGTAAGTGGTGAATATTCTATGGTGAAGGCTGCTGGAAATTTAGGTTGGATAGACGACAAACTTGTGATGATGGAGATCATTACTAGTATAAAAAGGGCTGGTGCCGATATTATTATTTCATATTTCGCTAAGGAAGTAGCAAAGGTTTTAAGGTCCTAAAAGATTTATGAATGAAGTTACATATAAAGTAGTTGAGTTAACAACTGTTACGGATGAGGATCTTGAGTCTTTAATTAATGAGTGGGTAAGTAAAGGTTGGAATTTTGAGACGATTCAATTTGCGATGAGAGATGCTTCAAAAAGGCCTGCCATGGCATTTGTATTTTTTACCAAAAATAAAAAGCATGGGAAAAATAATAAAGATAAATGAAGCAAACGTAGTTTTATTCAGGATGGCTAACTATACTATCCCAATTTATCAGGACTAACCCTAAAACTATAAATATAGCTCCAGCGAGTCGGTTTGTTGAAATTTCCTCTCGAAAAAAAATAAAAGCGTAGAGAACAGTAAACAATGGGAATGTAGCTGCGATTGGCACAATTCTGGATGTAAAGTCCTGTTTGAGTGCCACGAAGAAAAGAAACAATCCTACTATGCCACCTAAAAATCCAGCCAAGATAATCCATAAAAAGGTTTTACCATCAACATTGGCAAAATCTTTATATTTACCTGTAACCAAAGAAATAATGACTAGACAGATAGTTGTAAAGATAAATCTTATTGTTATTACTGTAAAAGGTGAAGCCTTAATTAAACTCAATTTCTCAAATATAGGGCTTATACCCCATATCGATGCAACTAATAAGGCGAGAGCAGCTGCTTTCATAGTCATCCTCCGATATTATTTATTTTCTAAATACTATACATAAAATAAGTGAGATTAATTAGGAATTATCTTTTTCTAATAAGGTTATGAGCTTTTTGAGGTTATTTATTTTAGTAATATCCTGCCTATGGTCATACCTTTTTTCCCGATCAAGTAAAACAGCTTCTATTCCCAGAGTCCTAGCACCCTTGATGTCATGCTCTATACTGTCTCCTATGTGAATCGACTCAGACGGATTAACGCCTTGTTTCCTGAGAGCCATAGAAAAGATTTCTGGAGAGGGTTTGGCATACCCTGCTTCACTCGATATTACAAAAGAACCGAAGTAACCATAGATTGCTAGTTTTTCGCAAACATCGTAAACCCTCGTATCAAAATTCGAAATTATACCAAGTTTGTAACCACTTTTACGAAGTGTATTTAGAACATCCATGGTTTCAGGGAATAGTTCCCATGCCTCTGTTCTGAAAACCTCGAATAGTTCATCAAAATAGGAATCAAAATTATCAAGCATCCCAACGTCTTCAAAAACATTTTTAACAACTCTATACCACCAGTTTTTTTCAGATATCCTCCTATGATGTGGTGATACTCCACCGAATGTTAGTGGCGGCGCTGAACTAAATGCTTTCGAAAATGATGATTTAAGTTTTTGGGGATCTGGACTAGCACCATAGTTGGATGCAACCCTTGAATACGTAGTCCCAAGTCCATCCTTTATAAAAAAAAGAGTATCGGCAGCATCGAAAAAAACAGCTTTAATCTGGTTGTTGTTTGTCATCTTCAGACTTAGATAGTCAATCATATAAATTCAAACTATTGTCATTGCTTCGTCGGGGGGCCGACACTGAGCCCCTTGATAACCCAGGATAATCCTGAAGAAGTGCTCCTCGCAATCACAGACAAAAATTTTTGCTTCTTTTGATGTCATAATAGATAATGCATGTTTCATATTAGACTATTATTTGAATGACAGTAAAATCTAATATACCTTTAAAATAGCGAGTTAAGCAAAATGGCAAAAAAAGGTAAGAATAAAAAAATCATTGCAGTGCTTGACGATATGTTCTTCTCATCAAAGATAAGAGAAGGTGCTAAAGGGCTAAAGTTGGAAGTAGAGTTTATTAAAAGCTCAAATGGATTAACTGAGAAGATCAAAAAAGATATACCCTCGCTTCTTATTGTAGATCTTAATACTAAGGTATTAAGCCCCTTCCAAGTGATAAGAGACCTTAAGTCGTCGCCAGAGTTTATGGACATCCCCATTCTAGGGTTTTTTTCTCACGTACAGACTGAATTGAAGGAAGAAGCAGCCAAAGCGGGGTGTAACTTGATATACCCTAAGTCAAAATTTTCTAAGGATCTTAGGAGTATTTTAGTAAACTACTCTAATTAGAAGAGTTAATGATAGTTTAACTTCAGAATTCCCTCCAGCCTGTTAAAGGATTTGACATGTCGTTGCAAGCACATCGGACTCGCTCGGTGTAGACTCCGTGAAGCAATTCTCTTCTGCACTGTCATCGCGAGCGTCAGCGTGGCGATCTCCGACCTATGTTTGAGATTGCTTCGGTCATTTGATTCCCTCGCAATTACCGCTGAGTCTTTGTGTTCTTTAAGAAGAAACTATGCATCTTGCTACAGGGAGCGTCATTTAACCAAAAACAATTTTTAACATTTGATTCTATGCGGTGCCTAGTTTAGATATTTTCTCAGACTTTTTCTCAACCTGAGCATATTTTAAAGGATCATAACCGATGTTTGGTTGAAGCCATTTTTCAATACTTTCGATTGACATGTTTTTACGTTTTGCATAGTCCTCAACCTGATCACGGCCTATTTGACCTAAATTGAAATATTTTGCCTCAGGGCTTGCAAAATAGAGCCCTGATACAGAACTAGGAGGATTCATAGCAAAGTTTTCTGTTAGGGATACTCCGATATTCGTTCTTGCTTCCAGTAGCTTCCAAAGTAATGTTTTTTCGGCGTGATCAGGGCATGCGGGATAGCCTGCGGCTGGACGAATCCCTCGATACTTTTCCTTTATTAAATCCTCGTATGATAGCTTTTCCTTCAGTCCATATCCCCAATTCTCCCTTGCCCTTTTATGCATCATTTCCGCAAGAGCTTCGGCAAACCTATCACCAAGTGCCTTTACCATAATTGCATTATAATCATCATGTTTTGAAGAATATGTGGAAGAAAGCTTTTCAACCTCCCATCCAGCAGAAACGACAAATCCACCAAGATAGTCACCTCGACCCAAATCTTTTGGTGCTATAAAATCTGCTAGGCAATAGTAAGGACTGTTATCATCCTTAGCCTTTTGTTGCCTGAGGAAGTGAAAGGCTCCCAGTATCCTGTTCCGAGATTCATCAATATAAATTTCAACATCATCCCCAATTGAGTTAGAAGCCCAGAAACCTAAAACAGCGCTTGCCCTAAACCTGTTGTGTTCAACTATTTCTCTCATTAAATTTTGAGCGTCTTCGAAAAGATTTCGTGCCTGTTTTCCCCATTTTTTATGCTCAAATATTTTAGGATAAACACCCTTTATATCCCATACCCAGAAAAGAGGAGTCCAGTCTATGAAAGGCATAATTTCTTCCAGTGGAATGTTGTGAAAGACTTGTGTCCCCAGTTGTTTGGGTACATCAATTTGATTACTCTTCCAGTCGGCCTCGAATTTATTTTCACGAGCTTCTTCGATGGAAATAAAACGTTTTTTTCGTGAAGCATCAAAATGACGCTTCCTTAGGACTTCCTGTTGAGACAGGATTTCAGCCGCAAGTTCTTCGCGTTTATCCGCATTGAACAATTTACTGCAAACTCCGACTACCAAAGATGCGTCCAAAACATGTACCGTGAGGCCACTGTAATTGGGCGCGATCTTAATCGCCGTGTGTGCATTACTTGTAGTAGCCCCTCCTATTAGAAGAGGAACATTAAAGCCCAGCCTTTCCATTTCAGAGGCATTGTGAGCCATCTCGTCGAGTGATGGGGTAATCAAACCGCTCATTCCAATTATATCTGCCTTTGCCTGTTTAGCCGTTTTTAAAATTTCATCGCATGATACCATTACACCTAAGTCTATGACCTCGTAATTATTGCAACCAAGAACAACCGATACAATGTTCTTTCCAATATCATGTACATCTCCCTTGACCGTAGCAATTACGAACTTTCCCTTGGCACCAGAATCTTTTAGCCTCTCCTTCTCTTCTTCCATGAAAGGCTCTAGGTATGATACTGCTTTCTTCATTACCCTTGCGCTTTTAACAACCTGTGGGAGAAACATCTTCCCTGACCCAAAAAGTTCTCCTACGATCTTCATTCCATCCATGAGAGGTCCTTCTATAACATTCAGAGGTCTTGGATATTTTCTCCTGGCTTCTTCTGTATCCTGTTCTATATAATCTGTGATGCCCTGTACCAGTGCATGCGAAAGACGATCTTCAACACTTGCCTTACGCCATTTCATTTCTTCCTTGGTTTTGGTCTTGCCTATCCCTTTTGACTCTTTAGCATATTCAGTCAAGCGTTCAGTAGCCTCAGGATGTCTATTAAGCAATACATCCTCTACAACTTTTAGCAAATTCTTATCGATATCTTCATAGACTGCCAGCATCCCGGCGTTTACAATGGCCATGTCAAGACCGGCATTTATAGCGTGATAGAGAAAAGCTGAGTGAATCGCTTCTCTAACGGCGTTGTTTCCTCTAAAGGAAAATGAAACATTGCTTACTCCACCACTCGTGCGTACTCCTGGACATGTTTCTTTTATTTCACTTATTACATCTATGAAGTCAACTGCGTAATTGTTGTGTTCCTCTATACCCGTGGCAACTGTGAGGATATTTGGATCGAATATGATATCAGTAGGATCCATTCCAGCCTTTTCTGTTAATAGCTTATAAGCACGCTGACAGATTCTTAATTTGTCTTCTTTATTCGCAGCCTGTCCTCTTTCATCGAATGCCATTACAATGACAGCAGCTCCATATCGCGTGATTAAACGCGCTTGTTCGAGAAATTTTTCTTCGCCTTCCTTTAAGCTGATTGAGTTAACTACGCACTTCCCCTGCACACACTGAAGACCCGCTTCAATTACTGACCACTTGGAACTATCGATCATGATAGGTACACGAGAAATGTCTGGTTCTGATGCCATAAGGTTAAGGAAGCGTACCATACAGGCCTTGCCGTCCAGTAGTGCTTCGTCGAAGTTAACATCAATTATATTTGCGCCATTTTGTACCTGTTGCTTTGCAATACTAAGAGCGTCATCAAATTTATCAGCTTTAATAAGTTTAGAAAATGTAGGAGAACCCGTTACATTCGTACGCTCGCCGATTATTATAAACGGAGCATCATTTCCGACTATGTTTAAGGGTTCTAGGCCGCTTAGACGAGTTGATTGTGGAATTTTAGGAATGATCCTTGGAGTTATATGTTTTATCTTTTTTGTTATCGCACGGATGTGTTCTGGAGTTGTTCCGCAACAACCCCCTACAATATTGACAAAACCGCTCTCGGAAAACTCTTGAAGGTAAGTGGATGTTTCCTCCGGTGTTTGATCGTATCCTGTTTCACTCAAGGGATTTGGTAATCCAGCGTTTGGGTAGCAACTTATGTAGCAATCTGCAATCCCTGATAGCTCTTCTATATAGGGGCGCATATCCTCTGCACCGAGCGAACAGTTTATGCCTACGCTAAAGGGGTGAGCGTGTTTTATAGAATTCCAGAATGCCTCTATTGTTTGACCCGAGAGTGTACGCCCTGATGCATCTGTTATGGTAACAGATAGCATGACTGGTAGACGATGTGGATGGTCATCAAAAAATTTTTCGATTGCGAAGATAGCGGCCTTGACATTAAGCGTGTCAAATATTGTTTCGGCTAGCAAAATGTCTGCTCCTCCATCCACAAGACCTTTAATCTGTTCAAGATATAAATTGGCGAGTTCGTTAAAGGTTATTGCACGGAAAGCGGGATTATTGACGTCCGGAGACATTGAAGTAGTTTTATTTGTAGGACCTAGAGCTCCGGCAACAAAGCATTGCCGATCACCGTTTTTGGCCATAATTTCATCCGCAGCTCTACGGGCAATTTGAGCAGCTTCTTTGTTAAGTTCATAGACTATGTCCTCCAGTCCATAATCTGACTGGGAGATAGCCGTTGAGTTAAAAGTGTTGGTTTCGACGATATCCGCACCAGCGTCAAAATATTGGCGATGGATAGAAGCTATGAGATCGGGGCGAGTCAGGGTTAGAAGATCATTATTTCCCTTAAGATCCTTTGGATGGTCTTTGAAGCGATCTCCTCTGAAGTCAGCCTCATTGAGTTTATAAGACTGAATCATAGTGCCCATAGCCCCATCCATCACCATAATTCGCTCACCGAGTAATCGTCTTAGATTATGGGTATTCTCAGTTTCTGGCTTAAATTGCATAAAAGATTATACCAAATATTTATAGTGTTTTTAGTAAATTAAGAGGGTTATGACTTGAGAATATGAATTTGAATGTTATTGCGAGCGATAGCGAAGCAATCTGCCGGTAGTTGAGAAAAATGTTTCGGGTAACGATATAGGTGGAATGAAACTAAAATTTAGTTGCTACTCATTCACAAGTGGGTATAAAATTCAATCTTGTAGCTACCAGGTATCTCTTAATTCACGAATTGCTTTGAATATCAGCACTGGTTCTCCTGCACTTAATGATTTTCTCTTTTTAACCTCTTCAACTACGTCTGGCACTTCAAATCGTAGAAAAGGGTTATATCGTTTCTCTTCGCCTATAGTAGACGGCTGTGGCTCTTTATTCCTTGAGTACTCGGATTTTACTTCCTCGAGTTTGGCTTTCGCATATTCGTTATTTGGCTCAATACTTAAAGCAAACTTCAGGTTTTTTTCTGCATAATCATGTCCACAAAACACCTTAACATTATCCGGAAGAGTCGTGAGTTTAAAAGCAATACTGTCATAGAGTTCATTGACATCTCCTCGGAACCTTGTATTACCACACCCCGATAAAAACAATGTGTCTCCTACAAAGATATTGTCGCCCAATATTAATGATACATGTTCGGTACAATGACCAGGAGTATAAATGACTCTAATATCAATCCTGCCGATATTTATTCTATCTCCATCATCTATCATTTCACATCTAGGTGATACAAATGATGCTCCTTTTGGATGTATGAGTATTTTCGAGGTGGTAACTTTCAGTATTGCGTCATTACCTTCTATGTGGTCAGGGTGTGCGTGAGTGTTGATAATGTATCTAACTGAAAGATTGTGTTGTCTTATAAAATCAAGTAACGTCCTTTGATCTAAAGGATCGATTACCGCACATTCACTTGTTTCGATACACCAGACGACATAATTATAATTATTGTCACTTTCTTTAATTCTAATCCTGGCTATCGCATAACCATTTTCTTTAAATATTTCCATATTATTTCTCCTTGAATCAACAATATTACCCATTCTCGTTGGAATATCACACAGCGATTTTAAACTATTCTCGTCATCGCTGTAGATGTTGAATAATTCGAAGAGAATTTTTTAGACCTTCATTACTTGTTATCTCTAATCCTCTTAGGGAAAAAATGGTTTAAACGGGCATTCAAAAAATTGCCAAAATCAATTCCGAAAGCG
>JALLOG010000130.1 GCA_027717645.1 Desulfobacterota bacterium AH_259_B03_O07 | reverse complement strand
TTTTTAGCTGTAGGAATTGATTTAATAAATCCTAATTTTTTGACAGCCTTGTCCTAAACCCTGAGTAAAATCGAAGGGTCGAAGGGTTGTTTCCCGTTTCATGCTGAGTTTATCGAAGCATGTATCAAGACAAAGTAAAACAATTTAAAATTTACAAATTCTCCCCCCGAATTATGTAACATCTACTTTAATGACATTCTACTATAAATAACGATTATCCCTGAACCATACTACTGCCTCTTCTAATGTCTTTTCTATCGAGGTTTGAGGAAGCCCAAGCTCATTGACTGCCTTTGAACTGTCAAAATACCAATATTGACTCGTGGCCTTTACAGAATCGGTATCTAGTAATACAAAGCTAGTAAAAGGTAGGCGGAGTATGCTTTCAAAAAAGTAACCACCAGCAAGCGCAAGGAGATAGGGAATCTTTAATCTTGGACTCTTTATTCCTGTCACCCTCTCCAGAAGATCAAAAAGTTCTTTAATTGTACAGTTCTTGTTTGCCAATACATATCGCTCACCCAATCTGCCCTTTTCAGCAGCTAATATATGACCTTCTGCAACATCGTCTACACTAACTAAATTAACGGCGCCATCAATATAACCAGGGTATCTTCTTTTACAGTATAAGACTACAAAACCATTAGAAGCAAGATATATATCTCCTGGACCAACTACGACCGATGGATTCACGATAACTAGTGGCAAACCCTTTTCATAAAATTTTATAGCCTCTTTTTCAGCGTAGTGCTTTGTATTTATATATTGAATACCTAAATGTTCAAGTGTAAAGGGTGTCTCCTCATTCGCAATTCCTCTATTTGGATCCACTCCAATTGCACCGATGCTACTCGTATAAACCACTTTTTTAAGTCCCTCCTCCAATGCAGCTGACAGCACATTTATCGTTCCTCCCACGTTTATATCTTCCATTTTCTTGTAATGTGCTTTTTTTGAAGAGACAAGTCCTGCAACATGATATAGAGTGTCGCAACCCTTGATGGCAGTTCTTACCGAATCAATATCGAGTATGTCCCCGTAAAATCTTTCAACATCAAGTCCATTGATATTCGATGTTTTGCTAGTCTTTCTTAATAGGATTTTGACCTTCTCGCCCCTTTCGACGAGTTTTCTTGCTATATGAGATCCGATGAAACCTGTAGCACCAGTAACAAGTATAGACATGGAAAAACCTCTCCTTAAGATAAGTAATTATTTTATATAATAATACTTCGTAATTAGGACGAGATGAACAATTGAATTTTATTTAAGGTATGCTAGATTATAGGAAAATAATACGAGTTAGTATGATTTTGACCCCTCGAACAATAGTTAGGCAATTTACGATAATCATTGTCATTTTAAGCCTTTTCGGATGTGCTAAAAGGTCGTCCACACCCTATTCCCCACGTCCGGTAGAGGAGGTCCCCTTTCTTGAACGCGCTCAGACACAAAGCCGTCACGGTCTAACTGTTACCGCTTCTGTTTTGAGCCCGGCAGAAAGTCACGAGGTCTTCGGCGTGGATCTGGCGAATAAAGGCGTTCAGCCAGTCTGGGTGAAGGTCGAGAACGAATCTGATAGTTTTTTTACATTTTTGCCAATCTCTATCGACCCTGAGTACTATTCTCCTGGCGAGATTGCATTCATGTTTAAGGGCAACTTCATTAAACCCGACTATATTAAAATGGATGAATACCTGGAAGAGCTCGCGATGGGCATTGGGGTAATTCCATCTGGTGAGGAGAGGTCAGGCTTTGTCTATACTGATATGGATCCAGGTGTAAAACAAGTTAACGTAGCCCTTTATACATTACATCAACTAGAGGATTTTGATTTCTTTTTCAAGGTTCCCGGAGTCACGGCCGATGCAGTAGATTTCGATTCGCTCTACTCAGAAAAGGAGATCGTCAATTACGACAACGAGGAAGAACTTCGTGCAGCATTGGAGAGTCTTCCCCGTTGCATTACTAATAAGGATGGCACTGGAAAGGGAGATCCTATCAATTTCGTTTTCATTGGGAATCGGGAAGACATAGGAGACGCTTTAATACGCCGAAAGTGGGACGTCGCAGAAACAGTTTCTGAATCAAACCGTATAAAAAGAAAAGAATTTTTTTCCACCGGCAGGTATCGGACGATGCCTTTGAGCGATTATTATTTATATGGGCGACCTCAGGATGTTGGCTTGCAAAAGGCAAGACGAACGAAGAGGGGAAACTTGCGACAGAGAATCCAGATGCGCCTCTGGTTGAGCCCGACGCGATTCAAAGCTGAGGAGGTTTGGGTTGGGGCTATTAGCACCGATACTGGCTCGAAAATTAAGTGGGAGGGCTTAACGGTTATCGAAGCACACCAAATCGATCCTGACATCGACGAAGCAAGAGATTACCTGGTTGAGGATATTGTTTTCTCACGAAATGTAAGCAAGCTCGGCAAGGTCAAAGGGATTGAGCCGGCTACTCGCTACAAACCTCACGTGAATCTTCTCGATCAGCCCTGGTGGACTGATGGATATCGCGTTGTGTTCCTATTCCAGGAAGAGCCCGTAACCTTGACAGAGCTTGAGTTCTTCCCCTGGGAAGTTGATGAAAATAGAGAGTTTGAAAATTAAGAGGGGCAAATGGAAAGCCGCCCACAGAAATTAATCAAAGGAGATCACTAAATAAGATAATGATCTCCATTCCAATTCACTGGCTAAGTTTAAAGAATCTTTTTGCTCTCATGTTAACGGGATATCTATCCGTAATTGTATCTTCTTGCGCAGTACCAAATTGCCCAAGCTCGGTAGAGGAAAACAGGCAGACCTTCGGGGTTTCTCAGACCCAAGGTTGCAGAGTCTATAATCCTTTATCTGAACCCATCGAGGAGCATCCGTTTGTCGAGCGAGCCGAGACAAAAACTGCTGAAGGTGTAAAGGTGACTGCTGCAGTTCTATCTGATAAGGAAAGTAAACAGATTTTCAGCCTCGACCTCGCTAAACATGACATCCAGCCGGTATGGCTGAAGATCAAGAACAACACAGATCAGCTGGTTGCATTCCTGCTTGTGGCACTCGACCCTGGCTACTTTTTTCCTAACGAAGCGGCCCATATGAACCGCACCCCCTATGATTCCTTAAACGAGATGATAACTGAGAATTTGAACAAACATCGCATTGATAGAGATATTCCGGCTGGGGGTGAGAAATCGGGATTTATATATACTAGAAGGGATCCGGGCATAAAGTACTTAAATGTAATGCTTTATGGGCCGAAAAATAAACAGACTTTTGTATATTATTTTGAAATCCCTGGAATTCGAACCGACTACCAGCGCGTGGACTTTGATGCTATCTACTCTAAAGATGAATTCATCGACCTTAAGAATGAGGACGAGTTACGTGCGGCGCTCGAGAAGATTCCCTGCTGCACCACAAAGAAGGATGGGAGTGGAGAAAACGATCCGCTTAATTTTATAATCATAGGAAATCGTGATGACATATCTTCGGCTTTCATGCGCCGGGGTTGGGATGTCACCGAACCAATTTACATTGGATCTGGTTGGAGGGCATTTAAAGCATTTTTCTCACATGTAAGGTATCGTACCTCACCCATGAGTAGTCTCTACTTCTACAAGAGGCGTCAAGACATAGGACTCCAGAAGGCGAGGTCTACGATACATGAAAGAAACCACCTTCGCCTCTGGTTGACACCTTTTCGATTCAAGGGTAAACATTTGTGGATCGGGGCTATCAGCCGCGATACTGGCTTCTATTTCACTACGAAGACTCCATGGCTAATTGACCACGCTATTGACCCAGACCTTGATGAAGCAAGGGCATATCTAGTCCAGGATCTTCTCTTCTCACAGGGTGTAAGTAAATTCGGTTATGTACAATACACTAGGCCAACGACTCGTAAAGATCCACGCTGGAACTTCATGGAACAACCCTGGTGGTCAGACGGGAGACGAGCTGTTTTCCTTTTCGATACTGAACCAACTCCACTAACGAAGCTAGAGCTAATTCCATGGGAATGGAGTGAGCATGAGGAGTTAATCAACGAGGCAATAAGACGCACAAAGTAAGAAGGTACGCAATTATTTACCGTTCATTGTTTTAATAAAAGTACAATTAATAATAGCTGTCCATTACAAAAAATGCTTTAGAAAATCCGTGCGAACGGGGACATAGGCCAGTTCCCCAAACGGGCCGATGCGGTAATCGGCTCCCACATTAGTAGGATTTTTCTTTTGAGATGAGAGGAAAGCTCAAATCAGAAATTAATTTTCATTTTTCCACATTCCCCTCTTCTCTGCTTTTGCTTGATTCTGTAAATTTAGAAGATAATCTTCATACTTAACATTAGGTGGCTTGCCGTCATACTCGGCATAACCTTTTTGAATTAGCAAGGCATTAAGCATTTTCCCACCTGGGATGTAAACATAAGCAAGTATTTTAATACCTTGAGATGTCACCTCATCAGGCTCCAGCTTAACCGGCAAACCTATTCTCAGATACGACATTGAAAAATCAGTGGCTTTTTATCCAGACGAAGGTGGGATTTTTGTACTGCACCCCTTTTGTCAAGCTCGGTTTAAGTTGAAATCATGAATAACGCAACGCTTCCTAGCCATTCTAATGACCTCCTGTATACGGGGTTTTCTGCCAAAATTCTAACTCTAAGGGTGGACTTGTTTTCGGGGGCTTGACACTCGTTATTTTTATTTCCTTTCAAATTCCGACATTTTTATAAAGGATGGACGTCGTATTTTTCTTGAAGGGCGCCTATCCCCTCACGCCATGAGGAGCCTGATTTTATTAGCTTCGCGAGACCAGACAGGTACTTCACCTGTCCTCCGCCCGGAATGAATGTTACGAGCAGGCGGGCAGGACCCTCTATTGAATGAAACCCGTGATGAGTGAATTTAGGCACACGCAAAACCGTGCCGGGAGTAGCGACAATTTTCTCCTCTCCGAGGGTTACTTCAACTTTCCCCCCCTGAATATAGAATATCTCATCCATCTTCGTGTGATAATGTAAACCAGGACCGGTATTCTCGGTTTTAAGCTCGCTGTCAAAACTCTCTATCAGGTCGCTCACGATAAGCACATCAATAGAGATATTGCCTACGTCAATATGCTCGTTCCCGCTCATATCTTTACTCCCTCCAGTTTGGAATAAGTCTATAAATGAATCCTAACCCAAGATAATAGAGAAAGGAATAAGATTTCTCATTAATAGTTAAACAATTTGGCGTTTTTTATCTATTGAGAATAGGAATCTATCTATGACTGTGGTGTTCTTCGGCTATAAGTTTAAGAGTAACCCGGTCTATCTTTCCGGTGGGGTTAAGCGGCATCTCATCCAGTATCACTATATCTTCAGGCGCTTTATACCCTACTCGTTCTCGAGCAAAATTAATTAGATCAATAATACCGGGCCTTGGGGCATCTTCCCTCAGAGTTATAAATGCGCGTACGTTCTCGCCATGCATTAAGTCGTGAATGCCGACAACTCCTGCCAATTCAACCGCCTCGTGCTCAAGAAGAGCTTCCTCAACTTCCTGGGGACCGATGTTCGAGCCGTCGTGCACAATGATCTGTTTCTTTCGCCCTTTAAACCATAGGTATCCGTCTTCGTCCGCTTTAAGTACGTCCCCCATATCAAACCAGCCGTTATTAATAACAGCCTGAGTTGCTTCATCATTGCCCCAATACCCGAGCATTCTGCTCTTGGATTTTACCCATAGGTTGCCGTCGTTACCTACCTGAAGTTCTTCACCTTGATCATCGCGAATAGAGAATACGAATCCAGGAAACGGGAGACCAACGGAGCCGATCTTTATTACTCCGGATGGAGGGTTTAAGCTAGCAATCCCTACCTCGCTTGAGCCGTAGCCTTCATCAATGGGATGACCGGTCAGGTCCTGATACTCGCGCTCAAGCTCAAGAGGGACGCTGTCAGATCCTGAGCGGCACAGTCTGAGAGAAGAGAAGTCTTCACGCGTAGCGCCGTGGTCGCGTATGACCCTGAACAGTGCTGCAGGTATCATGCAGAGCACGGTGGGTCTGTCCTCACGGAGAAGGGGTATTATTTCGTCAGGATCAAATGTTCTTGCAACGATTACTCGGGCGCCAGTAGACATAGCAGAGAATGAGAACAGAAATCCACCTATATGCGATATTGAAGAGCCGGGAAGAAGCGTATCCTCAGATGTGAACTCAATCCCGGCGGCGAAGCTCCCAAACACCCACCTGAGAGACTCATACGAGTGTGTCACCCCTTTTGCGGGCCCCGTGCTGCCTGAGGTGAAAAAGATAAATGCGGGTGAGTCAGGGTCGGGCATAGTTAAATCAACTCCGGGAGCTTCGGAGGAAATAAGCTCCTCGAAGCTTGGGCTTCTATTGCCCTTAGCGCCGTAAGTTATGGTGCCTAGCGGTAATTTACTCACTATCTTTGAAGCTTCTAAGTCCTTTTCACGTTCAGCATGGGCAAGCAGAACGGACGCGCCGCTTACCTCTAGTGCGTGGTCGATCTCGGGCGGCATGTAGCGGTAATTAAGCGGCACTCCAACCAGTCCTGCCTTCATGCATGCAAGGTAGTGGACAAAGAGCGAGATCCTATTGGGCATAAGGGATGCGATACGGTCTCCCGATTTTAGCCCGTGCGCTAGATAACCAGCAGCCAAGCGCGTTGAAGATTCATCAAGCTCACGCCATGTAAGACGAGCCTCCCTAGAGATAAGCGCAGCTTCGTCAGGTTTTGTCTCCAATCCGTTTCGAAGAAGTTCAGGGATTTTTACCGGATCTTCTAAGTGTAGTCCGTAAATAGGCATTATCACTCCGTCAGAATTTTATGATATTTAAATCAGATCGTATATTTTAACACCTATTAGCTTAACCCTCTCAATTTGTACGTTTGGAAGTTGGCAGTCAAAAGTATCACCATCTAGAAGTTTTACGACGTTACATTTTCTATAATCAGGAAAAGCAAAATCAAGCTCTTCCCTAATCTTTTGGTACTTATTACAACCAAATAGATAAATAGCTACTAAGAATATCGATAATCTATAAATTAAATATAAAGAGCGATAAGACATCGAAATAAAGAACTATTATATTCTTTCTCAACTATCCTTATTTACTTTATAGAACTTATATGATTTGACGTCTCGTCCATCGGCAGTCTTTTTTACATTGCCTACTGTCACTCCCATCTCATCGCCAATTTTCAATTCCTCGAAATTATCAGTTTCAACTTGAGCCATTACCCTCACTCTCTCAGGAAAATCAACAAGTCCAAGAGCATATGGCACAGGGAATTCAGGCATGCTCCTTCGAACAATAGTGAACGAATGAAGAATGCCAGTCGGACTCAAAGGTCTCTCTTCAACATCATCAGAAAAACTCTTCGGATCTACCAAATATTTTGGAAATGTATAGCTGTCTGAATCCTTATAATATCCAGCAACAAGCCTAACCCTTCCAGCCCTATCAGTCATAAAATACTCTGGGAATAACACCTCTTCGCCTTCTTTATTCTCGCTCATTTTACATTACCTCCCATTTTATTTATAAGAACCATTTATTGTCTTGGATTTTAAATGAAAAAATAACATCAACAAATTCATCAATGCAAATATATTTTTGAAACTACTGATATCATGAATATCCAAAAGATAAGATACAATTCCTTGAGCTATAAAATTCTTCTACCCTCCCCATATATAAAACCGATAATGAAAAACAATGATGCAATTACAGTCATGGATGCGCCAGTCGGAATTGATAGAATCAATGAAAAAAAATACCCCAAGACTGCAGATAATATACCAATTATGACAGAGAATATAAACACTCTATTAAGTTTTTCTGTTAAAAACAGTGAGGTAAGCGGGGGGAGAGCAATAAGACCAAATACTGGCAGAGCTCCTAATGCCCTTGTCGTTACGGCTACTATGACGCCAATAGTAAGTAATAAAATAGAATTTAGAAATTTAATTGGATGTCTAATAGAATGTTGTACAAGTTGTTACGTAATTCAGGGACAAAATTTTTACAATTTCAATATTATTCTCTTTTTCATTAATCCCTTTCGAAACGAAAAGGATTTAATCGGCATTCCAAAAATTGCGTTTAGAAAATCAGAAACGAAGACGTTAAAAAAAATTTGCGGGCTGTGGTTGAATCCAAATTTTTTAGTCGGAGTGTATGATTTTTAGCTAAATTTTTGGGCAGCCTTGTCCTTGTATATTAAGAAGACTAACAAAATCAATATAGAATAAACATT
>JALLOG010000012.1 GCA_027717645.1 Desulfobacterota bacterium AH_259_B03_O07 | reverse complement strand
CTGAGGGGCTGACCTCGGCGAGGCGTCGCTTAGCTATAAAAGGAGAGACATAACAAGGCGCTGCAGCCGACAGCCAACCCGCTTCGCGGCTTGTCTGCGGCTGAGCTTTGTCGTTATACCGAATCCTTATCTATATCAGGACAGGCTAGTTTCAGAATCTCGATAACAGACGAAAATGCTCTTATGACTCAGATTTGGACAGCATTGATAGGAGTTATAAAAATATTAGTAATGCAATTATTATGTAGCAATTAGTAATGATAAACATAGATTCGTCGTTTGATTTTATAAGAATAAACTATACAATGGTAAAAAAGTATGTGTCATCTTAATAAATAATGTTATGTGTATCGAGAACAAAGTGAAGATGATAAATGTAAGATGTTATCCCTCCAATTTTGTGAAATAACAACAATGAATATACACAAACGTTGTGCGAAAGGATGGGGGGCTAAGTCTATTTTTAAAAAGACACATGTGCGTTAAAAAGAATAAAAATAAAATATAAATCTAAAAATCATGCATAAACTATAGCTTAGAAAGATAATAGAGGATTAATTATATGACAAATAACTTTTCATGGATACCATTTTACAAAGAACTTGCTGACAACTTGGAAGACTGGGAAAATCGTCAAAACGAATTGATTGAGTTTATTGAAGTATTAAGAAAGAAAAATCTTAAAGTCACTCCACTTAATGACCAGGATGACCAGGATGACAGGTTTTTATTAACAGAAATTGATCCATTTACAGTTTTTGGTGTTTTCAACCGGGGAATTGTTGAAAAAGAAAGAATTGCTATTTTATCCGAGTTCAAAAAAAAGTTTGATATTAATAGTCCATTGCCTGAGGACTTTACCGGCATACCAATACTTAATAACCAAAGATCATGGTTTTTTGGTTATCAATATAAGAGAAAAAAAGAAGACATTCCAAAATTATGGCATGTGTTCAAACTTGCATTGAGAAAAGACGCAAAAGAGAATAAAGATTTTCATAAAGCTTTTGATGAGGCACTTCAGGTTTGGGGAGTAAATACAAACCTGACAATGGGACTATATTGGATGCGCCCTGAACAGTTTTTAAACCTAGATAAAACAAACCGGACATATTTAAAAATTAAATTTCCCGCAGATGGCATTAGTTCCAAATTCTATTTTAATACGCTGAATAAAGTTACTGCAAAAACTAAATCTCTTCCTGATTTATCATATAAAGCGTATCTTGCTGCCACATCTGATAAACGAACAAAAGAAAAGCTTCCTGAGCCGGATGAAAATAATTACTGGCTGGTTGGCGCTTACTGGAGTGGTGATGATCAGACACAACGGTTTCTTGATGAAGGAATGTGGCAGAATGGTTATGAAGATAAATTATTAGAAGAAGTGAAATCGATGAAATCGGGCGATAAAATTGCCATTAAAGCTTCGGCCACACAAAAAAATAATTTACCATTTAATAATCAAGGAAGAACAATCTCAAAATTAATAATAAAGGCTCGTGGCACAATAATTACCAACAGGCAAGATGGCCAAACAGTTGAGGTTGAGTGGGATAGTGATTTCAAAACTAAAGACTGGTTCTTTTATACAGGGCGCAGCACTATCTGGCGATTAAGTTTGACTGATGATTATAGACTTATTGAATACTCCAGAAAATTAGTCGACTATATCTGGAATGATAAACAGCAGGATTATGAATGGTTTTTAAAGCAATGGTATGGTGAACAAACAGATGATGCACAAGAGAAAATTTTTTATAGTATAGATGACATTATTAATTCAGGAGTGTTCCTTGAAAAAGAGGAAATCGAAAACATTATTGAAGCAATAGAAAATAAAAAAATATAATTCTTCAAGGCTCGCCGGGTGTCGGCAAAACATTTCTTGCGAGAAAACTGGCCTATGCTCTTATAGAAGAAAAGAATGATGATTATATTGAAATGGTGCAGTTTCATCAATCTTATTGTTATGAAGATTTTGTTCGCGGGTATAGACCGGCAGCAGAAGGTAATGGCATGTTTGAGCTTAAAGATGCTGTTTTTTATATATTTTGTAAAAAAGCAGAAAACGATCCCGAAAATAAATATGTTTTTATAATTGATGAAATTAATAGGGGAAATATCAGCCAGATTTTTGGTGAACTACTTATGCTTATCGAGGCGGATAAAAGAAATAGCAAATATGCAGTGCCTCTTATGTATAGCCGCGAAAACGAGGAACGTTTTTTTATTCCGCCAAATGTTTTTATTATCGGCTTAATGAATCTGGCAGATCGCTCTCTCGCCCTAGTTGATTATGCTCTCAGGAGACGTTTTGCATTTATTTCTTTAACGCCAAAATATAAAACTGAAATTTATCATAAATGGCTTAAAGACCGTAACATGAAAGATGAATTGATTAATTTAATTGGAAATCGTATGAGTGCGTTAAATGAAGAGATTGGCAAAGATAATTTATTAGGGCCAAATTTCTGGATTGGACATAGTTATTTTTGTCCCAATAAAATAGATTTCAGTCAACTGGAGCGAAGCTGGTACGAAAATGTTGTTAAATCAGAAATTATCCCTTTAATACAGGAATACTGGTTTGATAACTCTGATCGCGTTAATGAACTGAGAGATAGATTGCTAGCGCCATGAACAATGTCGCCATTAAAAGTCAAAATATCCAAAAGACAGACTCAGGAATACCAATAGAAAATATATGGTATATGCTGCTTTATGCTTTAAAAATTTTACATCTTAAAAAACGGTGGAAATCAGAAATAGAAAAAGCGCCTAATCTTGATACTCTACTTTCATCTATATTAGCGAAACAAATTCAGCAGCGTTTACGTATTGGGCTTGGCCGCAATTATTGTAAAAGAGGGAATGAAATCTATGGCGTACGCGGACGTATTGATTTTGATAAAAGTTTTAAGTTAATGTCTTTTTCGCATGGACGCACTTTTTCACGTTATCAGGTTTACTTAACAAATACCAAAAAAAATCAGATAATTAAAAGCATACTAACCCGTATGATTCAAATTGGTGATTTTGGAAAAAATAAAAACATAGCAAAAGAAAAAAGGAATGAACTGCGTTGTATAGTACAGAAAATGGGATGGATTGAAACTACTGAAATAAAACCTGATGAAGTTAGACGGACGCAAATAAACGAAAGAGATAGAGATTACAGTTTAATGCTGTCGCTTTGTTATCTTTTATGTCGGTGCTTAATGCCTCGTGAAGAGGAAGGGGTTTATTCTCTAGTGGATATTAATCGGGATGACCTGATTTTATATAATATTTATGAAATATTTGTTGCTGAATTTTATAATTATCATTTAACACAGTGGTATATTAAGCCGCAATCTCATTTAAGCTGGCCATCTGAAGACAGTTTAGATTACATACCAATAATGAAACCTGATTTAATTCTACAGCATAAGGAAACAGGTCAAATTATTATAATTGATACAAAATTTACAAAAGCAAGTATTACAGAAGGTCAATGGGGAAATCTAACATTTAATCGCGATCACATGTTTCAAATATATACATACCTGCGGACTCAGGAAGAAGTTTCAAAGCAATATAAAAAGGCTACCGGCATATTGCTTTATCCAACTGTAAATAAGCATCTGCCTCAAAAAACATGTATACAAGGTCATACAATTAAATGGGAAACAATAGACCTTGCACAACCATGGAATAAAATAGAAAAGGATTTGTTAGAAGTAATAAATATTGAAAAACAGAACGTACATGTGTAAAGCAATAATAGACAGGCAAGCCCGCCTCCCAAGCACTTCGCACAACAACCGGTATACAAAATTTTGCGCAAAGAGCGCACAAAACTTCGTATATCGGCAAACGTTGAGAAATTGATGATTAAAAAAACACCTAACAAGGCGCTGCACCTGACCGCTATTCCGCTGCGCTTCCTAGCGGCAGGTGAGCTTGGTCGTTAGGCACTAAGGAACACGAAACATTATTCACGTGATGGAGGATGAATCATGGGAATCTTTCAGATTGCATTGATCTTGGCTACATTTCTGTGTTCCCTGGTGGCAGGCTTGCTGTTTGTTTTTGCCTTAGTGGTGATGCCAGGCATAAGAAGTTTAAATGACCGGGAGTTTATCCGAGCTTTTCAGGTGATGGATCGCGTTATCCAGAATAATCAGCCGATTTTTGTGTTGGTTTGGGTCGGTTCAGTTGTGGCTTTGGTGGCGTCGGCTGTGCTTGGCATCGGGCAATTGGATGGAGCTGGGCGTCTGCTCATAATCTTCGCCGCACTCGCCTATCTTCTCGGCGTCCAATTGCCGACCGTCACTATTAACATACCGCTGAATAACAAACTACAAACTCTGGATGTCGACGCTATGAATGAAACAACGCAAAAAGCGGCTCGTAAAGACTTCGAACCGCATTGGAACCTATGGAACTCAATCAGGGCGGCCTTTGCGAGCCTGGCATCTGCCCTGTTAATAATTCTACTATTCAGACTTTGAAGAGCCCGATAGGGGATAGCAGTAAGCCCAACTAGGCACTCCAGCGGGCGCGCTAACGCGCGCCGCTGAGTTTTGCGTTAGACCTGGAACTTTAACTGTTTTCGGGGTCTGGCATGAAGATTGACTTAACTAATCCCTATCAAAGCAAAAAAAGCGACAGCTATTCTTTTGATACAACCTTTTCTAATTTTGTCTTGCTTCATATGATTTTAAGAAGATTTAGGCCCAGCCAGTTGAGTCTCGATCCTCTCATGTGTAAAGTACCTAAATTACTCTTTGTAATTTGAGCAGAAGATATTGTAAAATGGTTAGAAAGCATGAATCGACTTAATAATATATTTTATGCGCCTGTAAAAAACGAGACAAATTATGACTATAGATATCGATAGATTAAGTGAAGAAGAACTAATCGAGTTGAATCACAGAATTGTTGAGAGGCTTAAATTTTTAGAATCTATGCATACTCACAATGAGATGATGCAATTTAGCCCAGGAGAGCAAGTCAGCTTTGAACCATCTGGTCGAGGCAGACAAATAGGCACTCTTGTTAAGTTCAACAAAAAAACAGTCACCGTCATTACCGACTCTGGACAAAAGTGGAATGTTTCTCCACATTTACTTAGTAAGGTAAAAAATACTACAAAGCCTAAAAGTTCCGGTAAAGTAATTCATTTGCTTGGCAAAAAGTGAATTGCATAACAAGCGCCTCAATTAGACGCCTTCGCTGTCGCTCCCGCGCTAATACATCTGTCCCTGCTGAAAATAAAGACTGTTAAGCTCTGGCTGCACGAGAATGATTCACAACAGCCGGAATATTTAGCCTTTCAATCTTAACTTTTGATAAGGTTTGTATGCGTTTTAGCTCACTATATTCCCAGTGAGTTATAAGGGTGATGGCCACGCCCTCTTTCCCGGCTCTACCTGTTCTACCAATTCTGTGTATATAGCTTTCAGGGTCCTGAGGGACGTCATAGTTCACGACATGAGTAATACCATCTATGTCAAGCCCTCTCGCAGCAACATCGGTGGCAACAAGAATATCAACGCGACCCTTTCTAAAGTGCCTCATAACCCTATCCCTCTCTCTTTGAGAAAAATCCCCATGGAGCGCACGAACGTTATACCGCTTGGCATTGAGAGCGGCCGCAAGTTCATCAACACCTGACTTTGTCCTTCGGAATACAAGAAATAATCCGCCCATTTCAGCGTCAAGCAAGTTACACAGAACATTAAACTTATAAAACTCCTTCACCTCGTAAAATAGCTGTCTGGTTTCGGGGACCGTTAGCGTATCTTTTGAGAGTCTCAATTCTACCGGGTTTCTCATATACCGTTTTGCAAGCCATGTAATCTGTGATGGTATCGTCGCCGAAAACATCATTTTTTGCGATTTCTTCGGGATTTGGGCAAGGATAAATTTCATGTCGTCAATAAATCCCATATCAAGCATCCGGTCGGCCTCATCCAATACCGTAAAGCGAATGGACTTAAGGTTTAAGGTGCGACGCTTAATATGATCAATTACCCTCCCAGGAGTTCCCACTACTATATGAACCCCTTTGCTAAGCTGAGCTAGCTGTTTTCTGATAGGCTGACCACCATAAATCGAAACAACAAATGTTCGCTTATGCTTTCCGACTTTTTCAAATTCCTTTGCCACCTGAACTGCAAGCTCTCTTGTCGGGGTTAGAACTATTCCCTGAACTACCCTTTCGGAAGGATTTATCTTTTCCACAATTGGTATCGCAAAGGCAAAGGTTTTACCCGTTCCCGTTTTAGCCTGACCTATTAAATCAATCCCACTTAGAAGTTGTGGAATCGATTTCTCCTGAATAGGAGTAGGGGTGCTTAATCCTATTTCCTTTATAGCCTTAACAACGCTATCTGATAGAGAAAAATCTTCAAACTTCAAATTAGACCTCCTGGTCGCCACAATTGGACGCTCATTATGTTTTTTGTCTTTTTCAGTTATTCGTACCAGGAGGATAAAAAATAAGTTTTCTGCTAACTTGGAGAGTAAATCGGATTACTCTAAAAGAACAAACTATTTATCTTCAAAGCCGACAACTTAAATAGACTTTAACATTAAATATTACCTGAGAAACTGAAGTTTGACAAACTGAGATTAAAAAGGGGGGGCTAGACTTTATTTCTATTCCACTTTCCCCAGCCCTTACCATCCACATTTTATTCTTTTTCGACATTGTAAATTCCTAAAATTAGATGTTCTGCTTCCCTTCACATTAAACTAGCATACAAACTTTTCGCTGCTCCGTAATAAGAATCGTAAATATGCTGATATACAAGATCACATTTTTGTTGATAGATTTCTGGAGTATAACTCCTGGGTAGCTCCTTATCGAGCACATCCCTGATAGTAATAAGAACCGAAGCTCTAGTCTGCTGCCTTTTCCGCCAGTCGAGTACAAATTTCTCTTTTTTAAGTACTTCAATCAAATGTTTAGCGGCAAGTTTTACCTGCTTCTTTTCGTTTTGGTTTAGATCTAGTCTATAAAGTAAATCAAAAACCGAGAGCTCTTCTTCAGAAAGGTTCTCAGCAATTCCTCTCTTTTCTTCCTCGTTTAATTCCTTTGCGAGAACTAACAATTTATCAAAGAATATTTCAACATTAATTGCTCCGGAATTATAATCCTCTATCAATTTATTTAATTTCTCCAATAAATTAATTCTTAGCTTGTTTAACCTTATCAGTTTATTCAATTTAGAATTTATCGCCCCTCTTAATCGTTCTGCCTCTATATGCTTTCTTCCTCTAATAAATCTCCTTTTCAATTCTTCAAAATTGATTTTGCTGAGATCTATATAATCGGAACCATATTTTTCTCTATGCTCTCTTATAACATACCCCTTGGCTTTTATTGATCTATCCAGCAGGTCTTCTACCTTTTCCATAACCTCAGAAATATCAACATCCGGTGAGAGTGACCTAATCTTATCAGCGACTACATTTATTAAATCACAAATTTCTTTATAATTTCCAGCGACTGGATCGGGAAGTATTGCTCTAAATAATTTCCTTACATTGCCTGATAGCGAAATGTATTTTCTCTTGGTGTCTTCATCAACCAATATTGCATCTACGGCATCATCTATGTATTTGATCTTATATAAGGCTTCAGCCTGAAGAATTTTCTCAAGTTCAATACCCTTCCCCTTAGAAAAAGTCCTCGTTTCATTAATGGCCTTTTCAAGCGCCTTTATCAGTTCTTCCTTTGGTCTAACAGGAGTATCCCCTGGCTCTATCCCACCTCCGCTACTTGTTCCATATATTGCAAGAGCCTTCTGCAAGTCTCTAAAAATGCCAACATAATCGGCAATGAGACCATTTGGTTTGTCCTTAAATACCCTATTTGCCCTCGCTATCGTTTGCATCAACGTATGGTTCTTCATTGGTTTATCAAGATATATTGTCGACAGAGGCTGTACATCAAACCCCGTCATCCACATAGCGCAAACAAAAACCATTCTAAAAGGGTCATCAGGAACTTTGAATTTTGTTGCAAGATCCTCTTTTACCATTCTTCTTCGGTGTAACATGATGTCCAAACCCAACTTATTAAACCTCTCAGCCTCATTTTGTTCGCCACTAACTACAACCGCCATGTCTGTTTCTTCCATATATTTAATCTTTTCTTCCAATTCCTTCTTCTCCTCGATATTCTTGGACGAATTCAAATCTCTTTTTAGTTTCTCAATATAGTCTTTCCAATGCTTTTGAACTTTGTCATACATTTTTACTGCTGTTGGTTTATCAATTGAAACCACCATTGCCTTTCCTTGATAACCGCGATTAACAAAGTGAGAAACGATGTCCTCGGCTATTTTCTCCAGTCGGTCATCCCTGGTGATGATGTGGTATTGTCTCGCAAATTCTCTCTCCAATTTCTTTTCCTGCTCTTCATCCATTATTGATTCTTCAATGATTTCCTCAAACTCTTCCGTGAAATGCTCATTTTCAAGTTGAACCTCAGGGATTCTATTTTCATAATACAGGGGAACTGTAGCCTCATCATCCACTGATTGTTTGAAGTTGTAAATGCTTATGTAATCTCCAAAGGTAGTTTTTGTTCGTTCTTATCCTACAATCAATGGAGTACCTGTGAAGGCAATAAATGAAGCATTAGGTAAAGCCTTTCTCATATTCATTGCAAGGGTATCGTATTGTGTACGGTGTGCTTCATCTGTTATCACGATAATGTCAGACCGATCTGAAAGTAGTGGGAATTCCTCTCCGGCTTCGGTCCAAAATTTATGTATTAATGTGAAAATGTTTCGATGGTTTTCTCTTAGTAGTTGCTCCAAATGTTCTCGGCTTTCTGCATGAACTTCTTGTTCAGTGACTGCACCGGCGTTTAAAAAATTCTTGTAAATCTGATCATCCAACTCTTTTCTGTCTGTGACAACGACAAATGTGTAGTTCCCTGGAAACTTTCTGTGAATCTTCTGTGAGAAGAAAATCATTGAGAAACTCTTACCGCTTCCCTGCGTGTGCCAGAAAACACCAAGTTTTCCCCGATTCTCATCGATCTGCCCGAATGACTCTATGGCGTTGTTCACACCGAGATATTGATGATTTTTAGCAAGAATCTTTATTCTGGGCCCCTGGCCGTCCTGATATAAAATAAAATTTTCCAATATGTCTAAAAACTTATCTTTATCACAAGTCCCTCTGATTATCGTATCGAGAGATACTATACCTTCCTCTCCCTCGCTATTAATCTTTTTCCACTCATTAAAGTGCTCGTAGTCAGAAGTTATAGTACCAACCCTGCTTTCGGAACCATTTGATAGAATAATAAAAGCGTTATACCAAAAGATTTGAGGAATAGTGGTCTTATAATCCCTTAGATTATTCTGATAAGCATTCTCCAATCTTCTATGTGAAGCCTTTAATTCAATAAAAATAAGTGGCAAACCGTTCATAAATCCAACCAGATCAGCTCGCCGTTTGTAAATTTCTCCAGATATCCAGAATTGTGAGCTCAAAAAGAAATCATTATTTTGAGGGTTATCAAAATCTATAACTTTTACGGTTTCTACAACCTCATCTCCCAGCTCATTTCTTGTATGAACTTTCACACCATCCCTCAGCATCTTATAAATCTCTCGATTGGCAGCCACTGGATTTAACGAGCTCCTATCTCTGACTAGCTCCTCAATAGCTAGACCGATACTTTCAGTATTTAGTTCTGGGTTAAGTCTTATGAGAGATTCTCTTAAGATTGGGACAAGAACAACGTCATTAGGCGTTTCTCGTCCTAATGTGCTATTTTCTCCAAATCTTTCATTAAAACAATTTTGATGTTGAAATCCGAGGGATCGGAAGAGCTCTATGGCGGGAATTTCGACTAATGATGATTCAGTGTATTCATACATAAATATCTTACTGTCCTAAAATTCTAACTCGGCGCCAATTTTCTCAGCCATCTTTTCACCTGGATCGATATCAAGCCAACCATGGACTGCAAGATTTCTAATGGTATTAGCTACTTCAGTTTCATTATATTTTGGTTTTCGTCTATGTTTCCAATTTATTACTTTATTTAACAATTCATCCTCATTGAGTTTCCCTCCATTACTCTTTTTCAATTCGGAATAGGCAAAATGCACAGTTGCTGCCATCTCAGCTTGTTTGGTATTCAGACGACAAAAGAGGTCTATTAACTTATCTATAATCTCCTGATTTGATTTAATTTCGTTTTTATTAATATCCCTTGCGTCCTTAAAGGTTTCTCCGATTTTTCGTTCCTTAATAAGTCCGTTGTTTACTAACTTAGTTAATTTTGATTTTAATTTAGAAGAAAATGGACCATAACTAGCTCTTGTATACCTAAGACCCGTTTCCAAACCCATAAGAGTTCCAAAGTAGGTTATTTTTTGAAAAGTTGTTCGACCAACAGGCCAGTGATACGGAATATTTTCCAGTCTGCTAAGAGCTTCTAGTATAGATATGAATCCAGGTTCTATCTTCGACTCGGGTCTTTTCGCCTGTTCTATTAACTGCGACTCACTGGGTTCTCCAAGAAATTCAGGTTTCAACTTACCCACCGGTGTTCCATAGGGTGCATAAAGTTCAACGGGAATTTCCAATCTGTTTAAATAACGATATAATGTTGGACCTACAATATCCCAGTTTAATTCTCCTAGTCCACAACCAAGGGGTGGAATTGCTAATGAAGTAATACCCCAGCTTTTATAATTTTTCTCCAGATGTTTAAGCCCCACTTCAATATCTGAGAGTTTTGAAACCGACCGCCAGTCTTGCTTTGTTGGAAACAACAAAATCCAAGGAGTAATCAACTTTTTATAAAGGTATGGCCGCCCCAGCCTAACTTCTCCTTTCTTGCATCTTTCAACATAGTCCTTATACATATCAGGAAATCTTTTTTTGAACTCTAAAGCGAGCCCTTTTCCCATCACACCTACAGTATTTACCGTGTTCACCAATGTTTGGGCACTAGATTTAAAAATATCGCCTATTAAAACTCTTACCCTCTTATTAGCCATTGTTTTCTACTCACCATTGAAAGAATAAGTCATTATTAATTAAGACCTTATGTTTAAGCGGCGATTCAGATAATAACTCTTTTACTTTTGTTTATGTTTATCTTTCCATTTGTACAACATAGCATTTCTCGGATTAAAATATAAGTTTGCATAATCGTGCAATCCCTTGCCATTAGGTAGCTTTTTGTTGCTCCTTATCTCCTGAACAGCAGGATCATAAATCTGTTTGTGTTCTATCTATTTGCTCTTAATTTTATTATGACTCAGGATACCGTTATTAAGAATAGACATTACATTATCAATGTGAGTGATGTAATATAGGTGTTCGATATCCGAGCGTTTCATCAAAACTATTCACTCTAAAAAAATTCGTACCCTTGTATTGTGAAATCAGTTAACACAAACACCAAAAATGTAATTTCATTCTATAAAATAATAAGTAATTCTGATGTTGATAGCCTAGGTATTTAAACAGTTCAATATCGGGTAATTCTATTAAATATGCTTCAGTGTAAATATTCATATCTAAATATCCATATCCAGATAAAAAGTGCTTGATTTACAATAAAATATGTTTAAAATAAATATATAAGACTCATCTACCATGTGTGGAAGGAGATCGATCGCCGCCCTAAATTAATGGACGGCGATTGTATTTATAATATTCTTCTTTCGTACTTTTTATGTAAGTGCCTTCTTCTTGATGCTCCATCTACATAATATGCTGTTATTAGGAAAAAGACTTCTTTAAACTTCATTTGTTTTCTTTCTAAAACAACAACGTAATCCATGTTTTTAAGCCAAAGATAAGTGCGTACCCTCCCAGTTGATTCTTTATAATCCCATACTTTTACTTCATCATCATTTCAATTGCATATAATAGGAACACACCAGCTTAAGCGTTCAGCACGTCTATTTTCTAGTAGTCTTTCTCCAGTTGTGTGATCTCTTTTAGATCGGTAAAATAACAACGTCAGTAGAAGTTTCTCGACTTAATGTACTGTTTTTACTAAATTTTTCATAGAAACAGTCTAGATGTTGATAACCTAGGGATTTAAACAGTCCATTAGAAGGTTCTTCAATTAGAGGTGACTCAGTATGTAAATTTGTATAACTCATAGAATCTAATCAAAAAAACTTTTAACTATAAAGAAGAAACGAAATTAGTTGATGTCATTAATTTTTGCACCTTTTGGATATATCAATTGGAATGCATCCGAATGCAACCAATTATCTTTTTTGATTTTCCCTTCTAATAATTTATCCAGATTGTCAATAATATCATCTACAATCTTTTTAACCGTGTCTGTGTGATGTGGCAATAAACAGTAAGGATCTTTTGGAATTCTTGTATTTCTATAGACTATATCTGTTTCTTTAATATCACTATCTTTTGGGACTTCATTATAATCCAAACAATCATGTGTCTTATTAGATACTGCCTTATAAAAAGCGACACGATCATGTTTAGGATGAACAAAATCGTTTCTGATTTTAGCTAATTCATTGAAGTGACTCCAGGGATATCTTGAGGTATCAAAAGTTGATTCATCGTCTTTATTAATTAATATCGGTAATATTAACCACTTATCGGTTATTGAAAATCTATCTTCTCTTTCTAAAATAATATCTCTAGCTTTTCCTGATAAAAAGAAATCTATGGCTCTATTTACCAGAGCTTCTAGGCTCAAGACATATAGAAGTATTGCGTTCCTTGAGAACCTTACTCGATCTAATTTACCAGATAGACTCTTGTCCTTAGCAATTTTATGGAAATATTCAGCATCTTGGTACAGATAATGAAAGCTGTTTATATATGATTTGAAAATGTAAATCTGACGGCTGTCCTCTCTTTCCATAAATATAACTCTAAAAGGATAAGAAAATTATAATGCTTAAGTCATTAATTCATAATCCTCTAATGGTGTGAACTGATTCTAATGCACAATTGGTTGCAGACAAAATTAACAACTAATCGAAACTTTTAATTACTTTTGATAATAACTTGTTTGCAATTTTAAAGTTTTCTATTTGTGTATTAAGAGTTTCAACTCTCTTTTTTCCATGGAAAAGATTGCTACGCAGTCTATAAACTATAATCAATAAAGCCTTAATAATTTCATATGGTTTATTAATATCACCTTCAAGGGCATCTTTAACGAACTCTTTTTTATCTGGTCTTCTAAAATTCAAACTTTCAAATCTATCGTTTACTTTTCCTGAGTCTGTGTATCGATCCCTAAAATAATCAAAAAAATCCCTATAATCTTCAAAGATAAATTCTCTTCGGTTTGCCAGTTCATCAACACTATCAGAAATGCTTTTAACATTCGCATTGTTTTTACATACTTTAGTTTCAAATAGGCTCCAGAAGAAAACGAAATTTTTAATATTCTCAAATTTCATCCGATCTTCATGTATACCAGTGTATTCTTTGAGCCATTCAAATTCATTAAATTGCTCGTTCATCTAAAATTTCCTTTACATCCAAGTTTTCAACATCAACTTCACCATTGATGAGCTTAGGAAGGAGGCGGTCACGTGTTTGAGCCAATATCTTTTTTTCAAAAAGTAAATTAGATAACAAATCAAATAAAGGGATGACATAAGTATTAAAGTTAATTATTAATTGCAACGGTGGGATAAGAATTTTTGTTTTATTCACAATTTCCTTGTTAATATGTTGTTGTGCACCGCCTCCAGCACTTTGTATTATTTTATTTATAATTTCACAAAACTTGAGATATATATATTCGTTATACAACTTGTTATCATCAAAAACACCAACCACAGATTGATTCGCTGAGGCTTCAATCTCCAAGAGACTTACTTGTCCTAAAGTTGCACCTGTAATCGCAAGAACAGTTGTTCTTTTAGGCATTAGTTTCGCTGAAGACTTTTTCAATGCCTCATGAGTTATAAATTCACTTGCATCCACAACGCGAATATCATTAACCTTTCCAGAATTTATCCAAGCAATTTTTCCATTCGTCCAGTAATCGGGATTTTTCCTAGAAGGAGTTCCACCTAACACAGTTTCAAATTTGTTTTTGGTTTCAGAAATCTCCCACCCTTCAGGTATCTTCCCCAATTCAGAATCAACCATTTTTGCTGTTTCGTGTCCGGGAAAACGAAAGTTGACAAACCATTCTTTGTATATGGCTTGTGCCATGTCTTCTAAAATCTTTATTCGCTTTGTGTTGTTTTCAATGAGATCATCATAAGCTGAAAGGATTGAAGCTATTTTGCGTTGGATTGGGAGGAGCGGAACTAAAAAATCTAAACTTAGAAGTTTATCTAAACTTAAATTATCTTGTGTGGTTCCCTTAGAAACATTTTGCATTTTTAACTTAATGTAATCTACATAGTATTTAATAAACCTAACATCAGCTTTTTCAGGATCAGCAATAAAACCAACAATACTATCTGGAAAGCAAGCTTTAATTTTTAATATCGCTGTTTCAGCTATATTGGCTGCTATCGTTATACAAAGTGTGCCTGGGTTCCATAATTTACTTTGAGCTAAACCGTTTTCATTATATGTTTGTGTATAGTTACTTATATACATATTAGCGGTTTTTACATCGCTAGTTTGAATAAAAGGATATTTTCCTCCATATAAAGATGGGTGATTTCTAGGACGGTGTTTCGACTTCCCTCTACCGACAAAACCTAATTCATTTAATTTTCTCTCGTCCCATTCTAACCGAAGCATTTATTAGACTTTGTTATTGAGCAAACTAGACATATTAATTGATATGTTATCCTCGAATTCCCTGGCCTCAACATTTAGCTGTTCAAGTTCTTCATTCAGTTCTTCCAATTTTACATAGAAATCTGAATCGTCTTCTTTAACTTGAGACACCCCAACATAACGTCCCGGGTTGAGTGAATAGCCCTGCTCTAGTATTTCATCTAAAGTTGCGACTTTACATAGTCCAGGGATGTCTTTATATCTTCCATCCTGGAAATTTTCGACCATCAACTTTTCACTCCCCAAACCTGTCTCTATGTTTTCACCTCTATATAATCGTACAATATTTGAAATAAACTCTATTTGTCCAGGAGTGAATTCTCTGTGTGCACGGTCGATTTGGTTATAGATATTTCTGGCATCAAGAAAAAGCACTTTATCTTTTCGGTCTGTATTCTTCTTCCCTTTATCAAAGAACCATAATGTGCATGGAAGTGTTACGGTGTAAAAGAAATTTGAACCGATTGATATCATTACATCTGCTAAATTATCCTCTATAATTTGTTTTCTGATTTCTAATTCCGATTGTCTAGCATCACTTGCCGAGTTTGCCATTACGAAACCTGCTCTACCGTTATCATTTAAAGCACTAAGAAAAATCTGAATCCAGAGATAATTCGCATTATCAGGTCTTGGAATGCCAAATAGAAAGCGCCTGTCGTCTCTAATCTTCTCTTTATCGACTCCATTCACGTTAAAAGGAGGATTAGCCATCATAAAATCAAACTTATCGGGAGAATTATGTATATCCTCGTAATAAGTATTTCCTTGTTGAATATCTCCAGACAAACCATGAACAGCAAGATTCATCTTACAGAGCCTCACAATTTCTGCCGTTTTCTCTTGCCCGTAAACAGAAATTTCAGAGCTTGGATTCTTCTTGTGTCTTTCAACAAATTTAGCACTCTGAACAAACATACCTCCTGAACCACAAGCCGGATCGTAGATCCTTCCATGATAGGGCTCTATAACCTCGACAATCAGCTTTACTAAAGAAGTAGGAGTGAAAAACTCACCTCCACGCTGTCCTTCGGCCATTGCAAACTTGCCGAGAAAATATTCATAAATTTTTCCAAACACATCCCCTTCAAGATCCATCGGAATGCTTGAAAAGATTTTGAGCAATGTAACAAGGACATCATTTTCAAGCCTGTTATAAGTCTTTGGAAGTACATCTTTCAGGTCTTCATTCTCAGCCTCGATTTCCCTCATCGCATCATTAATAAACCTTCCAATATTTTCACCCTCTGGTAGGTTTAGTAGAGTTGAAAAACGAGCCTTTTCTGGAAGGTAAAGAACTCCTCTCGCGTGATAATCTGCTTTAGAAATAGTCCTCCGGCTTCCTGATTCCATAAACTTCTTTTCTATTACTTCTTTTGCAACAGTGAACTTATGGTCAGCATAACGGAGGAAGATCAATCCCAAAACTGGTACTGAATATTCCGACGATTTGAGCTTGGAATTAGCCCTCAACTGATCCGCCGACTCCCAAAGCCTTTTCTCAATGTCATTCATAAATAAACCTGTTTGCATTTCGTCACCTAAAAGGATTGCAGAATGAATCCTATCATCAAGAAAAGCTAAAATCTAGATAATGGTGCAAAAATATCGACAGAAGACACAATTTTTTAAGATTCTGAAACGAGTTCAGAATGACTTACTGGTGAATTCCCTATTGCTGTACTTGGGACAGGAATACAAATAGGTAGTCAGCTATTTTCTTGCAGGATTTAAGCTTAAGAAGAAATAAGGATTTTGCTTATTGCATGATTTGAATTACAGGGTTTATAATTGCAGGATATTGACACATCCTGCAACATATGATTTTCTTATTGCAGAATAATTAATTAGAGGCTACAGGAAAGTGAACCCAAAAGAATTTGAACACTCTACGGCGGGAAGATGTATAAACACGCTGACAGGATATTGGGCGTTTGTGCCTAATCCCTTGCCGCCCGAAATTTCTTATGATGGAGAGCTTATCCGGCTTCTTTCCGATGCTGACAGATTATTAGGAGAACTATCGGGGACCGGAAGATTACTACCAAATCCCTATCTTCTTATTGCACCATATATACGACGAGAGGCAGTGTCAAGTTCACGAATAGAAGGGACGCAAGCCTCTCTTGACGATTTATTCTTCTTTGAAGCTGTTGAGTCAGAGGTGCCAAGAGTCCCTGATGTTCGTGAGGTGCGCAACTACGTTCGAGCAATGGAATATGGACTTGAACGATTAAAAGGTTTGCCTATCTCTGGAAGGTTAATTCGCGAAATTCATGGAGTTTTAATGGAAGGAGTAAGAGGTGACTATCTTACTCCGGGGGAATTTCGCCAAAGCCAGAACTGGATTGGTCCGCCGGGTTGTTTGCTGAATGATGCAACCTATGTACCTCCACCAGTAGAAGAGATGAATCAGGCACTTAGCGACTGGGAGAAATACCTTCACTCAAATCCAGAGGAGCCTCCCCTGATACAATGTGCTCTTATGCACTACCAGTTTGAGGCAATCCATCCTTTTCTTGATGGTAATGGTCGTGTTGGAAGGCTTTTAATAACTTTTTTCCTCTGTGAAAGAAAGTATTTAACTCAACCGATTCTTTATCTATCTGAATTTTTTGAAAAATATAGAGCTGAGTATTATTCTAGGCTCCTGGGTGTTAGTCAAAGAGGGGATTGGCAGAAATTGATTGAGTTTTTCTTGCGAGGCGTAATATATCAGTCCAAAGACGCCATATCCGATGCGAAAAAGATCCTACATATACATGCTGATTATAAGAATAAACTCGAAAAAACGAAAAAAATTCCTGAATCAGCACACAGGTTGATTGACGAGATTTTTCTTAATCCTGTAATTTCAATTTCGGGGCTGAGTAAAAAATGGAATTTGCCATTCAATTCAGTCAAAACTGGTGTGTCACGACTCATTCAAATTGGGATACTTCGAGAAACGGAAGGAAGAAGAAGAAATAAACTCTTTATTGCTTCTGAATTAATGACGTTGCTATCAGGATCAAGTAACGAAAATCTTTAAAGGGAGGCAAATCAAAAGAATCGCGAACCATTTTCTTAGAAAACAAAAGAGCGGGTCAATTCTTCAATTGACAATTACGTTATTGCAAAATGAAATGCTGCTTCGCGGAGTCTATATTGAGCCAGTCGAAGTGCTCGCAATTAGGTCTAAGTGGATTCCCGATTACTCTTGTGCCCGAATGTTTCCCCGATAAATACTTTCGAGGACAAGTCTATCGGGTAGCATTCGGGGATGACAGGGGTAGTGGAGAAAAAAATTGATTTGGGGTTACATTTCTACTTTTTTATAGTAAAATTTGTTCTCAATCGAATAAAGATAAGCGAGGGAAATAACATGGCTACTTTGGTTACCGGGGCAACTGGATTTATAGGTTCTCATATTGCGAGGAAGCTTGTTGAAGGAGGTGAAAAAGTAAAAATCCTCCTGAGAAAAACAAGTAGAACATTAAATATTGATGATATAGATGCTGAAAGGGTTTATGGAGACGTTCTCGATACAGACTCATTAAAGGAGGCCCTTAAAGGTTGCGAAATGTTGTTCCACACCGCTGGATTTGTATCCTTCAGAAAGGCCGATTATCAGAGGATGTATGACGTCAATGTAAAGGGTACGGCAAATGTCCTTAATGCTGCTTTGGAAGCCGGTGTTAAAAAAGCTGTTTATACGAGTAGTCAGGCTGCAGTTGGAGTTGATCCATCTGGTGGGATAGCAAATGAGGATACACCGTTTACTCTGGAACCCTTAGGTATTCAATATTTAAACACTAAATATTATGGTGAACAAGAAGCCTTTAAAGCTCATGAAAAAGGTCTGCCCCTTGTAATAGTAAATCCTTCCGTCGTGATAGGTCCGGGAGATTTATATCTTTCAAGTACGGGTATGATCCTCCGGTATTGTAAAAAGAAATTCCCTGGATATATGGATGGTACGATGAATCTGGTAGACGTCGATGATGTTGCAAATGGTCATTTAAGGGCCGCAGAAAAGGGTCGTCCAGGTGAACGTTACATTTTAGGCAATAGGAATGTAACCATTAAAGAGCTCTTTGAACTGCTAGAGGCTGTTACTGGAATTCCAAGGCCGAAGCTAAAGATACCTTATATCATGGCGCTTACATCGGCTTTTGTTGTAGAGCGAATTCTGGGATTATCTTTTCCAAATTACTCTTCTATGGACATCGATTCTGTTAAGTTATTGAAACACGTTTGGTATTGTGACAGTTCTAAGGCCGTGAATGAGCTTGGTTATACTCAATCTTCAATCGAAGAATCTGTTGAAAAGACCGTCTCATGGTTTAAAAACAATGGTTTTATAGACAGTTAAAAAACTCCTGTCGTTTGAAACTCCTTTTTCATTCATATAACATTTTTGGATGCCTGGGAATTCATTCGGAAATTTATTTCGTATAACAACCTGGGGTGAGTCTCATGGCCTTGCCCTCGGGGTTATAATTGATGGATGCCCTTCGGGAATAGATATTTCCGAAGATGATATTCAACATGAGCTTGATAGGCGTCGTCCTGGTCAGAGCAAAATCACCACACAGAGAAAAGAGCCGGATAGAATTGAAATACTCTCCGGAATATTTGACGGAAAAACCCTTGGCACTCCCATTTCGCTCATGATTAAGAATGCCGATGTTATTTCTAAATCCTATGAGGATATAAAAGATACATATCGACCTGGGCACGCCGATTATACATACGAAAAAAAATATGGGATAAGAGATTATAGAGGTGGTGGTAGATCATCCGCCAGGGAGACCGTGGGTCGTGTTGCCGCAGCGTCAATTGCGAAGAAAATATTGAGTTTTGATGGCATAAAAACCACTGGCTATGTGAAGCAGGTTGGCGATATTGTAGCTGATAATATTGATCTAGATCAAATAGAAAAGAACCTCGTTCGATGCCCTGATTCTAAGAAGGCCGAGGAGATGATTGAGCAAATCGAGAAGGTAAGGCGTGAGGGAGATTCAATCGGTGGAATCGTTGAGGTCGTTTCAAGAGGCGTACCTCCAGGGCTTGGTAGCCCCGTTTTTAATAAAATTGAGGCCGATCTCGCGGGAGCCTTAATGAGCATAGGTGGCATCAGGGGATTTGAAGTTGGCATGGGATTTGAAACTGCCAGGAGAATGGGGTCAGAGGTTAATGACATGATGTATAAAGATGATTCAGGAAACCTCAGATTTAGGACAAACAATGCGGGTGGTTTACAAGGTGGTATTACTAATGGAGAGGATTTGCTTGTTCGAATAGCGATCAAGCCTACCTCTTCAATCCCAAAGATCCAGAAAACTGTAGATAAACATGGCAAACAAAAAGATTTGGTTGTAAAAGGCAGACATGATCCCTGCCTTTGTCCGAGAGCTGTGCCGATTGCTGAGGCAATGGTTAACCTTGTTCTGGTAGATCATCTGTTAATGTCAAAAGTTTCGAGAATTTGATCAAGATTTTTATTCTCGATATTTTTTCTGAAGTAGCTTAAGCGCCCGTCATCAAGATTATCGGTAACCATCGCTTTTTAAGGGCTCATATGGGATCATTATTTAAAATCTATGTCGATGAAGATGAAATTTATTCCGGTGGACTGACTGAGGTTCCTGAAAAGTTTCGCGAGGGAATTGTTGAAGATATTAGTGAGTGGGCTGACTCATTGGGGAAGAGGGGGCTAAACGAACTCCTGTATTCTCATCTCGCATGGTATGAAAAGAAGGGTTTTTATTGTGAGAAGTGTGATAATTGGTATGAAGAGTATATTAGTTGTACAAAATGCAAAGGGGTTTTGAAAGAGCTTTACATTTATGATCGAAATGACAATCTTGATATGCTTTTTACCTGTATAGGGATGATCACAAGAATTGAAGTCATAGATTAGATTCTGTTAATACGCTGATTTGTAAGAGGTGTCTTATGAAGGTGGAAGTCAAAGGTCAGGTATTTCCAAAAGTTTGGGATATTGCTAACAGTGTCAAGAAGCTAAGGAGCGAGAGAAGGATAGTAAATATTGGAAGCGGTACTGTTGGATATTCCGTGTATGAAGTAAGATTGCCGGGGGGGACCAAAAAAGAAGGGTTGTACTTAGTAACGCCACAGGGAATCAAGATTTATTGGAATCAAGGTGACCAATACGAGGTAGGATACCTCATATCGGAACTGGATGAGGATCCACTTGTTGATAGGCATTTCAGAAATTGAGAATTTAAACGTGATCTATATCAGAGGTTTCATGCATGAAGGCTGCCGAACTACTTATTAAGTGTCTCGAGAATGAAAATGTGAGGTATATTTTTGGATTACCTGGGGAAGAGAATATCGCAATAATGGATGCACTTTTGGACTCCGAAATCAGATTTATATTGACTCGGCACGAACAGGGAGCAGCATTCATGGCCGATGTGTATGGAAGGTTAAGTGGGAAAGCGGGGGTATGTCTTTCAACTCTCGGTCCCGGTGCAACAAACCTGATGACGGGTGTGGCGGACGCTAATATGGACATGGCACCACTTGTTGCAATAACTGGTCAGGCGTCGCTGGATAGAATGCATAAAGAATCACATCAATACATAGATATTGTGGGGATATTTGATCGAATAACAAAATGGAATACACAGGTTAAATTGCCCGAGATTATGCCTGAAGCCGTAAGAAAGGCATTTAAGCTTTGTCAAACCGAAAAGCCTGGTGCCGCACATATAGATTTACCCGAGGATGTGGCGGATATGGAAGTAAATGAGAGTCCACTGTTTGTACAGTTTCCTTCAAAGCCTCATCCACGTCATGATAAGGTTGAGAGAGCATCCAATATTATATCTGAGGCGAAATATCCTATAATACTAGCAGGAAATGGAGTTATAAGGGGAAACGCCTCCGAAGAGCTGCTTTATTTTGCTGAGGAATTAAATATTCCAGTTGCACATACCTTTATGGGTAAGGGAGCACTGCCCGATCATCACGATCTTTCGCTTTTTACCGTTGGTCTGCAGGCTGGAGATTATATAGCATCGGGTCTTGCGAAAGCTGATGTAATAATAACGGTCGGCTATGATAATGTTGAATACGCACCCGAGAAGTGGAATCCGAATAGAGATAAGAAGATTGTAATGATAGATATGTCTCCGGCTGAGGTTGATGCGCATTATATAGTCAGTGTAGGAGTAGTAGGAGATATCAAGGTTTCACTTAGAGAAATTGCCGATAAGGCGACTCCTAATGAAGCTGATTATTCGATTGAACTCAGAAAATCCATACTAAGAGAGTATGAGACTTATAAGGATGATAGGTCCTTTCCTCCAAAGCCTCAGAAGATTCTGGCTGATTTAAGGGATATCTTGGGTGAAGATGATATCGTGATCTCCGATGTCGGAGCCCATAAACTCTGGGTTGCAAGGGTATATCCATGTTACAAACCAAATACGTGTATTATTTCAAACGGTTACGCAACAATGGGGATAGGTGTGCCTGGTGCCATGGCTGCTAAGGTACTCCATCCAGACAAAAAAGTGGTTACGGTAACTGGAGATGGTGGATTTTTAATGAATTCTCAGGAGTTGGAAACAGCCGTAAGAGAAGATATTCCGTTTGTCGGTTTGATTTTCCATGACAAGAGCTATAGCTTGATAGAGATAAGGCAGCATATATCTTATGGAAGAAAGTCACATGTAAACTTCGAGAATCCGGACTTTGTTAAGTTTGCTGAAAGTTTTGGTGCGCATGGTTATAGAATAGAAGGAGCGGATGAGCTTAAGCCAGTCCTTGAGGAAGCGTTTTCAAGAGATAGGCCAGTCGTCATCGATTGTCCGGTTGATTATAGAGAGAACCTTAAAATAATGGAGAAATTTGGAGCATTAATTACTTTCGTTTGATTTTTTCAAATCCAAATAATATCTGAGATGAAAGCACACGGTCAACATAGCCATAGTTTTAAGGACTTGAAAGAGAAGAATGTCCTCGTAATAGTCCTTTGTCTGACTGCAGGTTTCATGGTAATTGAGGTAATCGCCGGCTTTCATACAGGAAGCTTGGCATTGCTTTCCGACGCCGTACATATGTTTACCGATGTGTTTGCTATCTCTATTGCTCTCCTTGCCCTATGGTTTTCACTAAAGCCCCCAACTTCGGGAAAGACCTTTGGGTTTTATAGGGCTGAGATTCTGGCTGCTTTTTTTAACAGTTTACTTCTATTCGCTATATCACTAGTAATTATTGTTGAAGCTTATAAAAGACTACTCGATCCTAGCGAAGTAAAAAGCCTGGAGATGACGATTGTTGCTGGAATTGGATTGATAATAAATATTATCGGCGCCTATCTTTTGTCAAAGTATCAGAGAGAAAATTTAAACATACGTGGTGCATTTTATCATGTAATCAGCGACGCACTTGGATCAGTTGGGACGCTTATAGCCGGTCTTATCATTTTGAAAACCAAGTGGTACTACGCCGACTCAATAATTAGTATTGCAATCTCGCTCTTGATTATCAGAGGTGCTTGGGGACTGTTTCGGGAATCAGTTCATATTCTCCTTGAGGGGACTCCTAAGGGGATTGAATTAAGTGCGGTAGAAAGTGCAATTAGATCTCAAGCCGGAGTCTTGGGTGTGCATGATCTCCATGCCTGGACGTTGACGCAAGGGTTTGAAGCACTGAGTGCGCATCTTGTAATAGAGGATATGGGATTATCTGAAAATCTTATCAAGGATCTAAAAAAGGTACTTTTTGATAAATTTCGCATTAGCCATGTCACCCTTCAGGTCGAAACCAATGAATGTGAGTCAGGAGGTATGTCTTGCTATGAGACTACACCACAGTCGTAGTGGGTAATTACGTCAAGATAAACCTATTCCATAGCCAGGATCTCTGCCCCGGTTCTTAACCCACTTCCAAAATCGAAGCTGTATCCTAGATCTTTGAGGATAGACTCGACTGCTGATATTACAGCAATTGTGTCTGCCTTATCTATGAAACCAATGTGAGAGATCCTGAAAATCTTTCCCTTTGCCTGGTCTTGACCACCTGCAACCGTCATTCCAAATTTGTCCCTAAGACCGCTTATTATCTTGCCAGCACCTATATCTGGTGGTGCAACTACGGCTGTTAGGGCGGGGCTGGGAGAATTCTTGGCATAGGGTTCTAGCCCTATTGCGTTCATCGCCTCCCTGGTAGCCAATGCTAGATTTGCATGACGATTGTAAATTTTCTCCAGTCCCTGTTCTCTATAATTTCTAAGGACTAGTGCAAGTCCGATCACTAGAGTGATTGCGGGAGTCCATGGAGTGGTGTTGTTTTTTGCACTCTTCAAATAGCTTTTTAAATCAAAATAAAACTTTGGTAGATTTGATTCTTGGTTAAATCTCCATGCTTTTTCACTCATGGAAACAAAGGCTAGTCCAGGTGGTAGCATGAATGCCTTTTGCGAACCTCCTACGAGCACGTCTATGCCACTGTCATCAAAAGGGAGGGGGAATACCCCAACTGCAGTTATGCCATCTACAATGATTATTACATCGTCTCTTTCTCGTGTAATTTCTGCAACCTCAGTAGTGGGGTGCTTTACTCCAGTGGAAGTCTCACTTGCCTGGATTAAAACTGCGCGGATTGAAGTATCATTTTCCAAAGCATCCTTAACTTGATCAGGATCTACTGCTTCGCCCCATTCGACTTTTATCTCTTTAACGTTTAACCCATAGGCACTGCAAATTTTTCCCCATCTCTCCCCGAATTTACCCCCGTTTATAACAAGAACTTTATCACCACGCGAAAGGGTATTAGCAACCGCTGCATCCATGGCACCTGTGCCCGATGAAGCTAAAACAAATACCTCTTCCTTTGTTCCGAAAATGTATCGAAGTCCTTCTCTTATTTCTGCGAATAAACTTTCAAACTCCTCTGTTCTGTGATGAATTATCGGCTTGGACATCTCAGAAAGAACTTCTTCTGGGACTGGCACCGGTCCTGGAGTAAAAAGGAATTTCTTCACCTTAGGGATCTCACGTTAATTAAAAAATGAATTTAAGAATCTACCCAAAATTGGATATAATTCAACTTTGTTGAAATCATACCTACTGATACTTATATTATTTATGAAATCGTTGGAGGTAATTCTATGTTTGCAGAGAATAAGGAGAAAATAGATGAACTTAGAGAGAGAATACAAATGCTAAGAGGCTTTCTTTGACCTGCCCAGTAAGAGAACACGAATAAAAGAATTAGAAACCATAATAGCTAAGCCGGATTTTTGGGATGATACAGAAAAGGCTCAGCAATTTCTTAGAGAACAATCACAGATAAATGGTGTTATAGAGGAACTGGATAATTTATATTTTGAGTTTGGGGATGCTGAGATCTTAGCTGAGCTATCTTTCGAGGAAAAGGATGAAAAAACGGCATTGGAAGCTAAGGATAAATTGTCTGAGATCGAGCACCGAGTAGAAAAATTGGAATTCAAGCGAATTTTAGGTGATCCCGACGATGAGAGAAACGCAATTGTTTCTATAAACTCTGGAGCTGGTGGGACCGAGGCACAAGATTGGTCTGAGATGCTTCTTAGGATGTATATAAGATACTGCGAGAGAAACGACTACGATGTACAAATGTTGGATCTGCAGGATGGGGACGATGCCGGTGTAAAGAGTGCTACTTTTTTAGTGAAGGGACCATATGTCTATGGTTATTTAAAGGGTGAATCGGGCGTTCACCGTCTGGTCAGGATCTCTCCATTTGACTCCAATAGAAGGAGACACACTTCGTTCTCTTCTGTTTTTGTTTCACCTGAAATAGATGATTCTATTGACGTGGAAATTGATGAAGGTGATTTGAGAATTGATACGTTTCGAGCCAGTGGTAAGGGTGGTCAACATGTCAATAAAACCGATTCAGCAGTTCGAATTACACACCTACCTACTAGAGTAGTTGTTAGCTGTCAAAACGAGCGCTCTCAACACCAAAACCGAGCAAATGCGATGAAAATCCTCCGTGCGCGCCTATATGAGCTTGAAAAAGAAAAACAAAGAGAGAAACTTCAAGAACTGCATTCGACTAAGAAGGAGATTGGCTGGGGGAGCCAAATTCGTTCTTACGTTCTTCATCCATATAAAATGATAAAAGATCACAGAACTGAATATGAAACAGGAAATGTTGATCCGGTCCTCGATGGCGACCTGAGTGAATTTATAAAAAGGTTTTTACTGTTTTCGGCAAAAGAGGGAGAGGATAGATCATCATCACATTCGAGCCAGTAAGTCTTAAGCTTTCTTTGATTTGATTACTAAGAGACACAAGTATATTATATCCACGTTCAAAAAATTTAGTTTAAATCTATTGGTGTTTTAATACTGCGGAGGCTGTTCGCCTTGAGAGTAGGTATCATTGGTAAGACCAATAGGAAAGAGGTCTTCGAGATAACACAGGAGCTATGCAAATGGCTTGAGGAAAGAAGGGTTGAGACCTTTGTTGAAGAGGAAATTGGCTCAAAAATAGGGCATCCAAACACCGTACCACGTACAAAACTTCCCGAAAACTCAGATGTTGTCTTGGTTTTTGGTGGCGATGGCACTATTCTTGACGTTGCACGTCTGGTTTGCAAAAACGATATCCCGATTTTAGGGGTGAATCTCGGAGGATTGGGATTTCTAACTGAGATATCGATTGATGAACTCCATGCGGTTCTTGAGAAAGTAATCAAAGGTAAATATAAAACCGAAAAGAGGGAAATGCTCTCGGCTACGATCCATAGAGATTCTAAAATCATAAGCAGCCATTTCGTTTTAAATGATGTTGTGATAAACAAGGGCGCTATAGCAAGGATTATTGATCTTGCAATCTATATAGATGGTTCCCATGTGACCTCTTACCGGGCAGACGGTTTAATACTTTCAACGCCTACGGGTTCTACAGCATATTCACTTTCCGCAGGCGGACCAATAGTTTATCCGACACTCCCCCTTACCATAATTACCCCGATTTCACCACATACCCTTACCAACAGGCCTCTCGTCGTATCGAATAAGACGACAATTAAGATTAAGGTCCTCACAGAGACTCCAGACATATATTTAACACTTGATGGGCAGGTCGGAGTTGACTTAGAGATGGGTGACGAGATCGAAGTAAAAAAATCTGAGACCTCGGTGAAGCTGATAAAGTCACCCTACAGGGATTATTTCACAATCCTCAAGACAAAACTAATGTGGGGAAGATGATATGAAACGTACGAACGATGAACAGTTTCTTCATGACTGGCTCATAAGAAAGCTGAAAGAAAAATATTCAAAACTCTATAAAGAAGTGCAAATAAATCCGGGAGATGAGAAAAATTATGAACTTAAGGGGCACTTTCCAGATGCTGTTTGTGTAAACTACGGTCAGATAATGTTGATAATTGAGGTTGAAACAAAGGAATCAATCAATGAACAAGAAATAGATCAATGGAAGGAATTATCACAATTGGGTGCTCAGCTGGTAGTCTTGGTTCCCAAGGAGATGCAAAACGCTGCTAGGGATTTATGTTGGAAAAACGGAATAGCCTCAAAGGTAAAAATAGGTTTTTTTGACGTGCTATTAAGTACTTGAAATAACATAAATCCTTGTAAATAGACGTACTCTAATAAATTCAGGTGACAAAGAAATGGAGGGCCAAATCTCTCCGCTACTGATAGACATGAAATGTAGCGGCGACCTTTAGGTCGCCATAATAATCGCACCTAGAAGCTGCTACCTGATCCGCGAACATTGCTTAAATTAATCGGAGCAATTTTTTATGATAATTTCAAGGTTCTTATTGACTAGTAAATCCCCGAGCAGAAATGAGTTTTAAACTTAGAAATGCTAAAGGAAAAGAAAGTTCTAGTTTGTTGTTTTATAGAATCTCATTCACTGTATTTTCTGCTAGATTTTGTATTGCTCTTGCAAGAATATCTACTAATAACTCGGGCTGCGTTTTTAAGTCTTCAAGCGGATAACAATTTTGATCCTCATAAAGTTCTTCTCGCTCCCACACCGTACTGTTATCCTCAATTAGAATCATTCTTCCAAACAATATAATCCCCGTTCTAACTAATCCTCGTTTCAAGTCCCCACTATCACCTGACTCAACACCCAAAATATCATCCTTAATTATTTCCCACTGTATTTTTTGAGCCAAAGGTTTAAGTCTTTCTATTTCTTCTAGTTCCTCTTGTGTGAAATGTAAGGTGTCTTCGCTAAATAACAATTGCCTAGGCTTTCCTACCTTAGGTTCATATTTACTCCATTGGTTCAATATTTCTCTTTCCTCTGGGTCTAAATTCCAATAAGTTTTTTTAATTTTTTTTGTGTTTTTCGGGGTTGGGCAATGTACAATCCCCCATTCTTTTAAATTAACTTCCAAAATGGCGTCAAATCCTTTTGTTTTCAACAAACTAGGGGACTTAACTTCTGAGATTTCGGCAGTGAAACCAGCATTAGATGATTCTAAGTAATGTTTCAATCTGTCTGACATTAGTTCATCAGGGTGAAATTGAATTAATTTTGATTCCAAAATCGCCTCATTCTTTTGTTCTTGAGAGTGTTCAAGAAGGGCAATAGGTATTATCAAAGGCCCGGGTCCATATAAAATCGTAGCAACCACCACCCCTGCTGTTACCACTGCTACCGCTCCAAGACCTTCCGGCGCCCCCACAGAAGCATCTAATTCCTCATCCGCTTCAACAAAAATAGCAATCTTTTTAACATTTAAACGATTAGATTGGGTTAACGGAGTTATGGTTCTTGTACTTTTTGCACAGGAAGCAGTAATTAAGGTGGCAATTATAAAGGCAAGCATTAACCTTTTTCCAAAAGGATTATTAATCAATCTCTTCATATCCTATACCTCCTTTACTCTAATTTTTTCCCTCTCACACCGCGTACTGTAATTGAACAGTGTTAATTTTACTTATATCACTTTATTGAACACTTGTCAATAGGTAATTTAACATTGTTCAAAAATTTATTTAACACTGTTTAAAAATTAGGGTATAATATGTTCCTATGGGACGTAGAAATGACCATACACGTAAAGAAATTAAGGTGGGAGCCGGTGGCCATTTGCCATTTGGGGAATGGGCTCTTCAAACTGTGGGTACTAAAACCTTCATCCAAGGATTCTACCCTCTTCAATTTTTCTTCCGAGGAGGAAAGTATTTATAGGCAATCTCTTCCCACTCTCTATCTGAAGCTCTAAAATGTCAAGTGCTCCATCTCCTGTAGCAACACTCAAACCGCTTGAATCGGATTTTAATATTTCCCCCGGTGTTCCGTGACCAGTTGTAACAGATGCTTTATAGATTTTGAGGACTTTCCCACTATAAGAAGTAAAGGCTCCTGGCCAGGGATAAGTGCCACGAATGAGATTATTTATTTCTTCAGCTGGTTTAGTCCAGTCTATTTGTCCGTCTTCTTTCTTGAGCATTGGTGCGTACGTAGCATCGGGGTCGTTTTGTGAAACTGGAATGAGTTTATCTTCTTTCAACAGCCTGATTGTCTCAATCAATAGCTCGGCCCCCACTACCGAGAGTTTTTCTGAAAGTGTTTCGGCAGTATCATTATTATTAATTGCCATTTTTTTTGTAAGTAACATATCCCCAGTATCCATGCCTTCATCCATTAGCATAGTGGTAATACCGGTGATCGTTTCTCCTCTTATAATAGCCCAATTTATTGGCGCGGCCCCTCTGTATTTTGGAAGTATGGATCCATGAACGTTAATACAACCTTTGGGGGGAAGATCTAATATGTTTTTCGGGAGTATTTTCCCGTAAGCTGCAACAGAGATTAGATCAGGTTTAAAGCTCTTTAATTCCGCGTAAAATTCATCTGTTTTGATTTTTCCCGGTTGTAGGACCGGGATGTTATATTGTTCAGAGACAACTTTTACTGGTGTTGGAATTATCCTACGGCCGCGGCCCTGTGGTTTGTCTTCTTTAGTGACGACTGCTACCACATCGTTTTCTGATTCAACTAAGGCTCTTAGAGAGGGTACTGCAAATCCAGGGGTTCCCATGAATATTATTCTGATCCTGGAATTTACCTCGCTGGTGTTATGCACGTCTCTTGATTGTGTGGGAAACTTTATCAGAAGCAACCCTTAAGATAACTTCTCCCTCATCACCCTTACCAAAAATTTCGAAGGCTACCTCTTCTAAATGTTTAGAGATGAGGACATCAAGTCCTCTTGCACCTGTTTGCCTCCTTATTGCCTCCGTAATAATAAAATCAGCAACCCTTGGCTCTAAATGCAATCTGAATCCCTCTTCTTGGAACTCTCTAATATATTTCTCGACCTTGAGAAAAAATATTTCTTTTAGGGTGTCGTTATCTAGAGGAGCGAATGGCACAATTCTGTTATATCGCGCGATAAGTTCGGGTAGAAACCCAAACAAATGAAATCTCGATACATCATCCGCTTCTTCTTCAGTCAGCTTATAGGCTATGGCCTCTCCATCGAGGTTCTCTTCAACCTTTTGTAGAAATCCTAATCCTCCTTTTTCAAAGAGGCTTCTTATCCCTGAAAATGCTCCTACCGCAAAGAAGGAAATATCTCTCGTTGAAATTAGTGCTCTTGGTCCTCTGCTAGAGAAGCCAAAGTCAAGTGGAATCTGAATATCAGTTCCTTCAAGGATTTTAAGAAGCTCCCTTTGGACTCCATAGCCTGACACATCTTTTGTAGTACCCTGACCTGCGAATCTTGCGTTACTATAAGCCCCAGCGATTTTGTCGAATTCATCTAAAACGACAATGCCGCATTCACCAATGTCGATGCTTTCATTAGCGGCATAAACAAGTTGAACAAGGATATTCACAACGTCATCCCCAACATAGCCAGATTCGGTGAATTTTGTCATATCTATAATGACAAACGGGAGTTTAAATATTTCACCGAAGAGTAGTTCAATTAAATATGTTTTTCCACAACCTGTCGGACCCATCAGTATGGTATTAGGTCTGGGCGGTAATTCGGATCTGGGAACTCTTTTATTGTGGAGAAGCTGAAGCCTTTTAACATGTCTGTAGGCGGCGAGGGAAATGGCGCGCCTTGCCCTTGCCTGCCCACGGTAACCCAACTTTTCCAGCTCTTCAAAAACCTTTTTAGGGGAGTAAAGAGGAACATTCTGAATGAAATCTTTAACGTAATAAACCCTTTCTTCTCTTCTCATAATTAGGTGGCCCCCCTGAGTTAATTATTCTATAAATTCTAGAATTTTTTTTCAAGAGGTAATATAGATCCTTTAAAATATAAACGACTTAATCTCGCGTTTTGTTACATTTTTCAAATTATGTTTGATTGCGACAAGATAAGTATTTTAAATATAGTGAAAAAAAAGTTGAAATAAATGGGATGCGGTTAGGAGGATAAAATATTAACTAAAGATAAGAGGTGGACAGGGCTGTTAAACGAAATCAAAGACTGGTCTAATTGGTTGGCAGAAGGGGATGAGACTGAAGAAGTAAGGCTAATAAGACGGAATATCGAAAAGGGATTACCATGTGGTTCTGATAAATTCATTAGAAAATTGGAGAGAACTGCAGGTAGAATATTACGTTATAGACCAATGGGACGGCCTAAGAAAATTGAGTGAGTGAAAAATAGAGAAAAAGGGGTGCGCCCCCTTTTAATAATGACTAAAGTTAAGATTTGTGGAATTACAAATATTGAAGATGCTCTTTTAGCCGTGGGATTTGGGGCGGATGCTCTAGGATTTATATTTTATAAAGATAGTAAGAGGTATATCTCTTCGGAAGATGCTCTTAGTATAAAGTCTCAACTTCCACCCTTCGTCTCTACTGTTGGAGTCTTTGTTAACCAGGATATAGAAGAACTAATAAGTGTAAAAGAAGAGGTTGGGTTTGACGTTTTCCAGCTTCATGGCGATGAATCCCCAGATTACTGCACCAAACTTGGCGGCAGCATTATTAAGGCGATTCGTGTTAAGAACGAAACAAACTATAGTGATTTAGAGTCATATCCAGTAAATGCAGTTTTATTTGATACTTACTCTCCTGTTGAGTACGGCGGCACCGGGAAAAGTTTTGATTGGGAATTGTTAAAGAATATTGTTCTTTCAAAAAAAGTGATTCTCTCGGGGGGTCTAACTCCAAAGAACGTGTCTCAGGCCATTAAAATTGTGAGACCTTATGCAGTAGATGTCAGTTCGGGGATTGAGGAATATACAGGTAAGAAGAATCCAGTTAAGTTAAAACGGTTTATAGAGGTAGTGAGAAATGGAGACTAAATTAAAATACCCTGATGAAATGGGGCGATTCGGCAAATATGGAGGAAGGTATGTATCGGAGACATTAATGCCCGCATTATTGGAATTGGAGGAGGCATATTTCGAGACAAAAGATGATCCTGAGTTTATTGAGGAGTTAGACTATTACCTTAGTGAGTATGCGGGACGTCCGACTCCACTCTATTTTGCCGAAAGGATGACAAGAGATTTGGGCGGGGCTAAAATTTACCTCAAGCGTGAAGACCTGGCCCATACCGGGGCACACAAGATTAACAATACGTTAGGACAAGCCCTTCTCGCATCAAGGATGAGAAAAGGAAGGGTTATAGCCGAAACCGGGGCAGGTCAGCATGGGGTGGCGACAGCGACAGTAGCGGCATTACTTAAAATGGAATGTGAAATATTTATGGGTCTTGAAGATACGAAGAGACAAGCTATAAATGTTTTCCGTATGAAGCTTCTTGGGGCAAAAGTCAATGAAGTCAACTCAGGCACAAAGACTTTGAAAGATGCAATGAATGAGGCTATGAGGGATTGGATAACAAATGTCGGAAATACTTTTTACATGATTGGAAGCGTTGCAGGACCTCATCCCTATCCCATGATGGTCAGGGATTTTCAATCAATAATTGGTAAGGAAGCAAAAGAGCAGATAATGGACAAGGAAGGGAGGCTGCCGGATCTTCTCATTGCGTGTGTTGGAGGCGGTTCAAATGCCATGGGGCTTTTTTATCCTTTTATAGAAGATAAAAAAGTGAAAATGATTGGAGTGGAGGCTGCTGGTTACGGGCTCGGTACAGGTAAACATGCTGCCAGCATTACTGCAGGGGAAGTTGGCGTGCTACATGGAAGCAAAACTTACATCTTACAGAACAGTGATGGTCAAGTAACCGGTACGCACTCAATAGCCGCTGGACTAGATTATCCGGGCGTCGGGCCCGAGCATTCATTGCTAAATGACTCCAAACGTGTTACCTACACAGCAGTAGAAGATGATGAGGCACTGGAGGCGTTCAAATTTCTATCTCAAATAGAAGGAATTATTCCCGCCCTTGAGACGGCGCATGGTCTAGCTTATTCAATGAAAATTGCACCCAAAATGTCAAAGGATTCAATTATTATTATCTGCCTTTCTGGAAGAGGTGACAAGGATATACATTCGGTCGCAGACGTTTTAGGTTAAAATTTCAAATAGTTACTTGCCTTTGCATATGATTCTCCCCCTTTAGCCCAAGTAGGCACTTGATGCTTTTCTCTCCATGGTTTACAATCGTGTAAAAGATGGGGGCCCCAGATAAACGAAGCATAATGTTTTCATTCTTGACTTTAACAGAGAAACTGTTACAGTTCCTCTACTCAGAGAACCTCAATTTCAACTTAAGAAATTTTCATATAAGAATAAGTCCTTCTTTCAAAGACAGAATCCCTAAAACAAATTCCACTTACAACTTATGAAAAGAAATTGCTAGCAAGTAGCTTATAAATGTAGGTACTTAATAATGAGGATTGAAAAGAAGTTTAAAGAAATCAGTATAAAAGATAGATCGGCATTAATAACATACGTCACGGCGGGAGATCCTTCCCTCGATGTTACTCCGGATATTGTATTTAAGTTGGAGGAGAGTGGTGCCGATATAGTAGAACTTGGTGTGCCATTTTCGGATCCTATGGCTGATGGGCCTGCTATCCAGCTTGCCTCCGAGAGGGCGCTTGAAAGTGGAACAACACTTCATGGGGTTCTTGATACGGTAAGAAAAGTGAGAATGCATTCCGAAATACCTATTCTACTCTTTGGCTATTACAATCCGTTTTACGCATACGGTTTAAGAAAGCTAGCAGAAGATGCAAGGGAGGTGGGTGCAGACGGGATTCTTGTAGTAGATCTGCCGCCTGAGGAAGCAGAGGAAGTGAAGGTACACACGGATAATGAGGGACTTGATCTGGTATTTCTTCTTGCGCCTACTAGCACGACCGAGAGGATAAAACTTGTTTCCGATCATGCAAGTGGATTTGTCTATCTAGTATCGGTTACAGGTGTCACAGGAGAAAGACCAAATTTCGATTATTCGCTTGATTCTATTATCAAGGAGATAAGAACGTATATAAAACTTCCAGTTGGGATCGGGTTTGGCGTTTCTTCCCCACTGCAGGCAAAAAAAATAGCTGGAATGGCTGATGCAGTCATAGTTGGGAGTTCAATTGTTCGATTAATCGAAAAGCATCGAAATAACAAGAGAAAACTATTTGGTGAGTTGTCGGAATTTGTGCGGGGTTTAAGCCAGGCTTGTATAAAACAAGAACTGAAACACAAAGATATGAAAATTATGTAACCGGCGGGTTCTGTATATGCAAGATGAATTGAAGAGATATCTATTTATTGGGGATTTTGATTCTTTGCTTCATGGACTCTTTTCAAAAAGAGGAGAGGTAATATGGGTAAGTTCGATGGAAGAGGCTTTAAATCAGACAGGGCATTTTACAATAATATTGGTTGATAAAAATTATTTTTCCTCGAATGTTTCTAAAGAAATCAACGTCCACTATCCAAACACACCGATTATTGTGAGTGATTATGAAAAACCAGCAGAGCCACCTCCTTCTGTTAGATTCGTTCCATTCAACGAAATACTGTTGAGTGAAATATCAAGGGAAGAAAAACTTGCGAGGACTGAGCTTAGAGTGGAGGAACTCAGGCGAGTACATTGTGATGCAAAAAAGATGTTGATCCTGCTTCATTACAATCCCGATCCTGACGCAATTGCCAGTGCCCTTGCATTAAGAGCCTTGCTAAAGAGAAATCGACAGACTGCTATAATCGGACACCTTGGGGAGCAAATATCTAGACCAGAAAATGTTGCAATGATCGAACTACTCGATATTGATCTAGAGGAACTCGATAATTCAGATATCAAGGATTTTGACTCAATTGCTTTAGTTGATGTACAACCATCTTACTTTGGAGACATACTACCGGAGGTAGGCAGTGTTATTGATCATCATCCTCAAGTCGGCCCTAATAAATCAAAGTTTTCGGAGATTAGGACTGAGGAGGGAGCAACTTCTACTATATTGACAGGTTTTCTTCGAGCTGCACAAGTCGAGATATCTGAAAGACTTGCCACATCTCTTGTATATGGAATAAAGACTGATACGGTTTCTTTAAACCGGGATGCAAATCCAGACGATGTTGAAGCTTTCACCTTTCTCTATCCTCAAGCAAACCTAGGACTTTTAAGACGCATCGAAAGGGCAGAAATACCTCCATCAGAGTTGAAGTGTTTTGGGCAAGCCCTAGCAGATCACTGGATATCGAATGGTATTATTTTTGTAAATTTAGGAAGAGTAAAAAGAGAATATTTAATACCAAAAATGGCGGATTTTGGAATTCAAGTAAAAGGAGTTGATTGGTCGGTTGCATTTGGCGTAATTAATAATTCCTACCTGATAATTTCTGTAAGAAATGTTGGCTATAAAAAAAGCGCTGGAAGGGTAGTAAGGGATTTATTTGGAGAAGTAGGAAGCGCAGGGGGACATAGGTCAGCAGCTAAAGCAGTGATCTCGTTGAGTAAAGTTAGGAAAATTGTGGGGAAAGGTTCACAAGAGCACATAAAAAAGTGGGTAACTAAACGGTTTGGAAGCGCAGTTGTGGAAGAAGCTGAAGAATTAGGTTGATGTAAAAAAAACTAAAGATATCGATAAATTGGAGTGTGAAAATGGAATTTATTGAAAAGGACAAAACATCGCTCGTTGTAATAGACATGCAGGAAAGGCTAATGAACGCAATCCCTGAGGATAAAAGGGAATCAACTACTAAAAATGCCCTAATTTTGATTGAAGCTTCAAAAGTAATGAATATACCAATTACCGTTACGGAACAGTATCCAAAGGGCTTAGGACCAACAATCTCCGATATAAGGGACGGAGTTGGAGATGGGTTTAGTCCTATAGAAAAAGTTGTATTTAGCTGTGGAAGATCGCCGGAATTTAGATCAGCCATTGAAGAAACACGCAGGCGTGAAGTGCTTATCTGCGGTATAGAAACCCACGTTTGTGTGCTTCAAACAACCATGGATCTTATTAAGGATGGATATAAAGTCTATGTTCCTGCCGACGCTGTTACATCCAGAAAAGAGCTGGATTGGGAAAAGGGAATAAGCCTCATTGAAAAGGCCGGTGCAGTTGTCGGTACTACAGAGACATTCCTTTTTCAGCTTTTAGAACGCGCCGGTACTGAGGAATTTAAGATAATCTCTAAGCTTGTTAAATAGGAAAGTTAAGAGATAAAATCGTATATCTTGATTCGTCTATGAAAGAATCTGTTCCTTCTTATGTAGTACTTTCCTAACTGCCTCGATTACCCTAGAATGGAGTTTGTTGTTAGTTGCGACAATACCTTTGTTACGGTCTAAATTTCGACCGACAGAGAAATTGAGTGGATTTCCAAGAACATCTGTGACCTGACCGCCTGCTTCGTTAACTACAATCCACCCCGCGGCATGATCCCAGACTTTTTCCATATACCGAGCGTTTGTTGGTATTCTTAAGTAAATTGAAGCTTCGCCACGTGCGAGTACTCCATATTTGCATTGGCTGTCCATACGTATTGGTGGTGACTCTATGCGGAGTAATTCTCTGATTTTTTCAGAATCGTTTAGTGAGGAGTGAGCAGATTCGACTGACTCACAAATCTCGGCAAAATATGGGTCATCTATGTCAGATACTTTAATTTTCTTTTCTACATCATCATCTAGTGATCTAATATGTGCGCCTTGTCCCTTCACCGCAATGAATACGCAGCCGTTAGCTGCATCTGAATGAGAATTGTCAATAGGAAGATTAGGACATCCCAAGACCCCCAGAACGACTTCTCCATCTTCTATTAGCGCTAGTGCTATAGCGTACTGTCCGCCACGAAGAAAGCCTTTAGTGCCATCTGTTGGATCAAGTGCCCAGTAACGCCCTTTTTGGTCACCTTCGTATTTTCCGCGGTCCAGTGATGAAAGTATCTGATTTTCAGTTAGATCTGGCAAAATGCAGTTAACGTTCTCTAAAAGTTTTTGTTTTATCTCTTTGCCGTCTGATGATCTTAGAATCGAACTATCTTCTTCAGCCATAATTGGATCCTTAAATTCACTCATGAGTTCATGCGTGATCACAGCCTGTGATCCAAAATCGGCAATCGTGACCGGACTCTTGTCCTGTTTTTCAATTGACCCTTCGGAGGATAAAGAAGTACGTATCTCCTTACAGAGCCTGGATGCTTTCAAAACAGCTTGAACAGCTATAATTCGTTCATATTCATACGTCATGTGATTAACACAGAAGTAAACTAATAATCTTAAATTATTAAATCATATCTAAATAATAATATTAACTGAATCCACTTTAGAAGATGCTTATTAGTTTTAGTCTCAGAATTTTAAAAGCGTTTTCTATAGTTAAGACTGAAAAAGATCTATCCCAGGGAAGTTAACTCATCGGATTGGTCTATCACGATGCTAATAATCGAGACTAATAATAAAGCGATTAAACATGGATAATATTTTAAAAATTCATATTAAAAACCTCCTCATGTCGTTAATTTTTATATTTTTTACATGATGTTATCGTCGTTTGACCAGAATAACAAACGTTAGGTTTTGTTATTGTATAATTGCTTTGTTTCTTCTTGCCCTTAAGATATCGGTTAAAAGCCATAGAATTAAGAAAGGGATGTAATAGAAGAGCATTGTGTGAATTGCCGATGGCAAATCTTTGTTGATGGACCAAACAGCGAAATCGATTAATGTAACGGCCCCAAACACAACGAATGCCCTATATTTATCACTTCGAATCTTTTTCTTTAATAACCAATGAGCCCCGCGAGTGAGAAGGGTAACATTTATAAATGCTCCCAAAAGACTGCTAATCATATATACAGGATATTCTTAAAAAAATTTTTTATTATCTATTTTTTAATCTAGTTATGTTTAAAAGGGGGTTATTTACCACCAGGGTCCACCATAGTATGGACCTCCGTACCAGAAACCATCATCTGCCAGGAAAAAATTGTTCCAGTCATCATAGGCTTGATCCTGACGAGCAGCCTCTACATATGTTTGTTGCATGTAATTGATAACTTCATCGGAAACACCCATTTCCTTTAGCTGAACTAATTGGCTTGCCTTGAGTCTGTAAACAGTACGGGATTGTTTCATTTTATCTATTATTATCTCTGGTGGTATGCCTGCCTTAGTCATCTCAACAATCTCTTTAACAGTTACCGGATCGGGAGGAGTACCCATTGGATCTCCTGACAGCGAGGCACATCCCAGAGAATATAGGAGAATAACTAACAAGGACAAACAAGATAATGATTTTTTAATGCTTTTCATAATTTTATTCCTCCTTAATTGTCTCAGTTGCTTTAGTTAATAACTCAGAAGGAAAAGCAGCTACTCTGCCATCAATAAATTGTCCCCTATAAGACAGACCTGACTCTCTATCTACACATTCAATAACTGTTCCTTCAAGACCTTGATTAAATTCTTGAATTTTCCCTTCAATTGATTGAGTCAATATAAATCTAGTACCTTCTTTGAGCATCAAGTCAACCTTTTAATTATTAAATTTTGGAGTCTTTCTTTTTACCAGTTAGAAAGTCAAAATTCAAATACAGAAATTTAATTTAATAATTCTCTATAGCCTGCTACAGGGTTTCAACTGTCATTGCAAACGAATGTGAATCAATCTCCAGAGATGGCAAGAGATCGCTTCAATTGAGACGCGCGATGACGATGTTGGGGATGCTTTATCGTTTCACTTCTCGCAATTGTAGATGTCATGTAATTCGAGGATAGAATCCAAAAAAATAATAAATTTTCTCGAACTTTGCTCATCCGTCATCCTCGAATGTTTGAATCGGGGATCCATCGTTTAATATTTTATTTTCTTTGTCTTGATACAAAGAAACAAAAATCAAGGGCTGACAAAAAATTAGGATTTATTAAATCAATTCCTACAGCTAAAAATCTTTAATTCTACCCCAACCCTAAATCTTTTTTTAACGCTTCTGGAATTGATTTTGGCAATTTTTTGAATGCTCATTTACAATCGAAAAGACCGCCCCCAAAATATCTAGCATCTACAGCAATGACCGCTTAATCTTTGTGTCCCTAAGAAGATACAATGCACTTGATAAATGATTGTTCAACAGCTGGTACTTGTTATGATGTAGGAGCAGCTTCTAGCTGCGATTATGATGGCGACCTGAAGGTCGCCGCTACCTTTAATTCATTTGTAGCGGAGGACTTTAGTCCTCCATTTACCGTATCTGTTATTAATAGTAATTTTGAATATTGAAGTAAACAAGAAATTTCTAAAATATATTATGATAGCAGGTTATCTTAATTGACCTACCACTAATGAATCAAAAATTGCTAAGGAGTAATACGAAATCGCTAACATGATTATTACTCCAGTGAATAAGAGAAGAGTTTTTAATGCTGGCAACTTGTATCCACAAAGAAGGATCGAAATATACGCTGCCAATATGACAGAGCTAAAACATTGTCCACTAAAGAATAGAATTAGTGAATGAAATATTGCCATTTGAACTGGGTATAGCCCAATTGTTGCACTCGTCGGGAAAATTGAAGATAGTATCTGTGCGAGAACTAAAACAAGGATTATAGTCAATGTTCTTTTAAAATCTTTACCATGGGTCTCCATCAAATCCTTTCTTAACGAAACAAGATATATAATTAGAGACAAAGCAACATTACATGCGAGAAATATTTCTATGAAAGAATTACTCGTAAATTGATGCTTAAAACCAGAGATTTGACCAAATAGGTAGAAGAATCCTGTACCTATGATCAGCGATAGGGCAATAAAAACTATTGCTATGGTTGTTCTTTTTTTAACGCTATACACCCTACTTAACAAGCATAATGCAAAAAAAATATTCTTAAAGTATTAAAATAAATATTTTTCGAGTTGGGAAGTGTTGGCTTAAGGTCATAAATTTTGTTAAATTAAATTACGACATGCCATCAAAACCCATTGTTGGAATAACTACCGACATTAGAGATCAATATTTTTTAATAGAAGAACAATATTCTAGAGCAGTGGCAAATGCTGGGGGCATCCCAATTCTCATACCATCGATTTCTGAGAATAAAGAGCTGCTAAAGGATATTGTTACACGAATTCATGGTCTACTGCTTCCCGGTTCAAGGGATATGGATCCAAAACACTATAATGAAGAACCACACCCTAAGCTTAGACCAATTGAAGATCAAAGAACTGAGTCAGAGTTGAAAATACTTGATGAAGCTTTAAGTGGGAAAATGCCGATTCTGGGGATATGCGGTGGAATGCAGCTTATTAACGTTTTCATGGGAGGATCTCTTTATCAAGACATTGATTCTCAGATTCCTGATGCGCTATGCCATAAAAGTGGATCCATCCATGATATTTATGTAGAGGAAAACACAAACCTTCGAAAAATTATTGGCCATAAAAGTTTCTCGTCGAAAAGTTATCATCATCAATCTGTAAAGGCATTGGGTGATGGTCTAAGGGTTTGTGCAAAGAGTCAGGATAATGTTATAGAAGGAATTGAATTTCACAATTCATTTATACTAGGGGTACAGTGGCATCCTGAAAGGGAAGAGAATGAAACATCCGACAAAATATTCAAGGCGTTTATAGAGGAGTGTAAAAAGTGGTAGTTCCTCTTTGCCTCGTGTATAAAACACCCCCAGCTCGATGAATATACCCAAGTAGGAGCACCATCTCGGTGCGACATATATTTCGTAGAGGAAACCTTCAGGTTTCGATTTGATTGATGTTATGGAAGACTAAAGTCCTCTTGGGTTTCGATAGATAAATACGAACATCCTGTCGATGGTCGAGGTTTTAAACATCGCCTGAGTATTATGGCTTAAAGTCTCTCCGACTGTCACTAAGCAAGCCAATTAATTGCTGGTAAAATAAAACCACCTTGGAAAGCATCAAAATCATTGGGGCCAGAGAGCACAACCTAAAAAACATAAACATTGAAATCCCCAGGGAGAAATTAGTCTTAATAACTGGGGTAAGTGGCTCAGGAAAGTCTTCACTAGCATTTGATACGATATTTGCAGAAGGTCAGAGAAGATATATGGAGTCGCTCTCTGCATATGCAAGGCAATTTGTTGAAAAGATTGATAAGCCTGATTTCGATTCAATTGAGGGACTTTCTCCTTCAATCTCGGTTGATCAGAAGACATTTCTACGAAACCCACGTTCAACGGTAGGTACGATCACCGAGATTTATGATTTTCTGAGGTTGTTTTTTGCAAGGATTGGAAAACCTTACTGTTATAAATGTGGAAATGAGATATTACCGCAGAGCATTGATAGAATGAAAGAGCGGGTATATAAACTTCCCGAGGGTGAGAAAATTTACATCTATTCACCTATTGTGAGGGGGAGAAAGGGCGAGTATAGAAAGGAACTCGATGATCTTAGAAGCCAGGGGTTTCTTAGAGTGAGGATAGATGGAGAGCTTTTCGATCTTGATAGTGATGAAATACAAATTGAAAGACAAAAGAAACACACTATTGAACTCCTTGTTGATGCTCTTGCTCTTGGTAAGGGGGATTTAGAAAAACGCATTGAAGATTCTTTAAAGCTGGCCTTGAAAAGATCAGGGGGTGTTGCAAAGGTAGAATCTTCAAGTGGTGAAGTAATTATATTCAGTGAGAAATTTGCTTGTCCCACATGTGGTATAAGCTATCCAGAAATTTCACCAAGACTCTTTTCATTTAATAGTCCATACGGAGCATGTCCTGATTGTGAGGGTATGGGTGAAAAGACATCTTTCGATCCAAAGCTTATCATCGATAATGTAGATAAGTCGATTGAAGAAGGTGCAATAGCACCATGGAGAAATTCTAGTTACTTTAGTCGAGTAATTGAATGTGTAGCCGATCATTATGGAATCAGCTTAGCAACACCCTTTAAAAAGCTTTCTTCAAAAATGAAAAACATTATCTTGTTTGGATCCGGAATTGAGGAAATCAGATTTTATAGAGAGGGGAGGAGAGGAGTCATCGAATATTGGGATACTTTCCCCGGTGTTATCGGTATTATGTCTGATTGGTATCATGAAACTTCTTCGGACGAAGTTAGAATTAAACTATCTAAATATATTCGTACTGTTGTTTGTTCCACATGTAACGGTTCTAGGCTTAAAAAGGAAAGTGTTAACATTTTGTTGAATGGCAATTCGATTTCCGATATAGCAAAGCTTACAGTGGATGGAATCCAATATTTTTTTGACCATCTTAATTTGTTGGGTTCAGAAAAAGAAATTGGCGAGAGAATACTAAAGGAAATCAAATCAAGACTCGAGTTCTTAACAGATGTAGGTCTCGGATACCTTGCGATTGACCGTTCTGCGCCAACTCTTTCGGGAGGTGAAGCTCAGAGGATAAGGCTTGCAACACAGGTAGGTTCGATGCTTACAGGCATCACGTATGTCCTGGATGAACCTACGATAGGTTTGCATCCAAAAGATAATGAACGATTAATTAGGACATTAAAATCATTAAGGGACAGTGGAAATACGATTATTGTAGTTGAACATGACGAAGAAACCATAAGAAATTCAGACTTTATAGTCGATATGGGCCCAGGAGCAGGTGAAAAAGGTGGAGAGATTATAGCCCAAGGAAATATATACGATTTAATGAGTAATAGAGAATCTCTAACCGGAAGTTACCTTTCAAAACAACTTTCAATTCCAATTCCAAAAAAAAGAAGGGGACCTAGGGGATTTTTAAAGATAAAAGGTGCCTGCCAAAACAATCTTAAAAATTTAGATGTATCAATTCCATTAGGTGTGTTTACGTGTATAACAGGAGTGTCTGGTTCCGGAAAAAGTACTCTTGCAATAGACACACTATACAACGCGCTTTGTAATAAATTGTATCGTGGTAGGGGAAAGGTAGGAAAACATGAAAAAATTATAGGGGACAGTAAAGTTGATAAGGTAGTAAATGTTGATCAGTCCCCTATAGGAAGAACCCCCAGATCGAATCCAGCAACTTACACCGGTGTTTTTACTCAGATTAGAGAATTATTCTCGATGATTCCTGATTCAAAAATGCGTGGATACAACCCCGGCAGGTTCAGCTTTAATATTGAGTTGGGTAGATGTAGCGGTTGCCATGGTAATGGAACAGTAAAGATTGAAATGCACTTTCTGCCTGATGTCTATGTCAGATGCGAAGAATGTGGTGGCAAAAGGTACAATTCAGAGACTCTCGAGGTTAAATACAAGGGAAAGAACATCTCAGATGTTTTGGAAATGACTGTAAGCGAGTCCTTGGACTTTTTTTCGAATATTCCAAAAATTAAGAAGAAACTTCAGGTACTTCATGCAGTAGGTCTTGATTATATTAAGCTTGGTCAATATGCTACGACACTTTCAGGAGGTGAAGCTCAGAGAATAAAACTTTCGAAGGAGTTGTCAAAGATCGCCACTGGTAAGACCATCTATATATTAGACGAACCTACCATTGGTTTACATTTCGAGGATGTAAAAAGATTACTTGAAGTCATTCATCGACTTGTTGATGCAGGGAACACAGTTATTGTTATTGAGCATAATCTTGATGTCATAAAATGTTCAGACTATGTCATCGATTTGGGTCCAGAAGGTGGTGAAAAGGGGGGTTGGGTCGTGGCCTGTGGAACACCAGAAGAAGTTTCACGAACTGAAGGGTCTTATACGGGAATCTTTTTAAAGAAAGTACTGGGAAACTAAACCTAATATTCAAGGAAATCTTAATTGGATCTGATTCAGTCATTAATTCTTGGTTTCATCCAGGGAGTTACAGAATTTTTTCCTATAAGCAGTACTGCTCACCTTTTCCTATTACCATGGATATTGTCTTGGCATGATCCGGGATTGCCTTTTAATGTTGCTCTCCATATTGGAACACTTTTTGCCCTTATCTATTATTTCTGGAATGAATGGAAGAAAATCGTGAAAGAGTTTATTCAGGGTATATTCAGAGGAGGGTTTGGAGATTTTCCAAATGGAAGGATTGGATTTTTTATTATAATAGCAACGATCCCAGGAGGTATAATCGGAATTTTATTTGAAAAAGAAGCTAGCGGAATTCTAAGAAATCCACTTGCTATTGCATGCTCACTCTTTTTCTTTGGATTAGTTCTTTATTTTTCTGATAGATATTCATCAAAAGAAAAAGGGATTTCAAATATGAGTATTTGGGATTCTCTTGCGATTGGAATTTTTCAGGCTATAGCGATATTCCCTGGTGTTTCTCGGTCTGGAATAGCTATCACAGGGGGGCTATTGAGAAGTTTTAACAGGGTTGATGCGGCAAAGTTTTCTTTTTTAATAGCTGCGCCAATAATTGCGGGGGCGGCAATATTTGAATCAAGACACCTTGATAGGGAAATTATTATTAGCCTTTCATTTTTAGCTGGTATTTTAAGTTCAGCATTTTTCGGGTTCTTAGCTATTAAATACTTGTTGAAATATGTTCAGAGAGGAAGTTACACAATCTTTGTTATATATAGGATAGTGCTTGCTATATTTATAGTGTTTCTCTATCTAAGACAATAGCTATGCTATTATCATTTTTTTAATTAAAGTAATAGGGCTATGCACTTGACTGAAGTTACCACAACATATAGTATAGGCAGGTATGGAATCTTACCCACGAAATCTCATGGAATTTGAACGGCAATTTGCCACGGAAAA
>JALLOG010000129.1 GCA_027717645.1 Desulfobacterota bacterium AH_259_B03_O07 | reverse complement strand
TAGCTGTAGGAATTGATTTAATAAATCCTAATTTTTTGTCAGCCCTTTCCTGAGCTTTGTCGAAGGGTTGTTACCCGTTTCATGCTGAGTTTATCGAAGTATGTATCAAGACAAAGAAAAGAAAATATTAAAAATATGGATACCCGATTTAAAGATCACGGGTATGACAGATGAAAAAATTCCTGGACACTTTAACATCTATTTTGGGTTTTTGTCCCCCAAATTACGTGACATTTACAATTGCGAGCGGAGCGAAGCAATCTCTTCTTTGAAATTGCTTAGTCGTTTATCCTGACGCATCGAATGACTCTGCACAGGCTCGACGAGAAATCCTCTCTTCAAGAGTCAACAAGAAAGATTCCTCCATTCTCCTTCGACTTTGCTCAGGACAGGGTTCGGAATGACAAATGAGGAAATGTAAGGAGGTTTTAGTATTCTTTACTACTAATTTTATTTGCAATGAAATAGTTGTTTATAAAGTCATGTTGAAGTTGTTTAACTTCAACCCTTTTGAAGCCTGCGTGTTCTAGCATCTTGGTTGCTAATTCTTTACCCCACGCAGCTCCCAGTCCCGCACCTCCTTGAGCTAGTGAAACACTCATGCAATGCATACATGATATCGTATATATAAAGGGTGCAATCGGATGGTCAAGGTTCTTATGAACAAAACTGGATCCAGCTATATCCTGCATCAATAAGGTACCGTCGGAGCGAAGTGCATGTGCAATTTCGGTAAGAACCTTTTCGGGGTCTGCCTGATCATGAATAGCGTCAAAGGCCGTTATGAGGTCAAAACGTTTAGAATCACCAATATTTGAGACATCCTTTACCTCGAAGCTTACATTTGTAAGACCGTGTTTTTTCGCGTCTGATTGCGCCTTGTAGATGGCTTCTTCTGAAATATCATATCCTAAAAATTTACTAGTTGGAAACTCTGATGCCATTCGATTTATAGCCATTCCACTACCACAGCCTATGTCGAGGACTTCTATTCCTTTATTTAATGATTCAGGAAGGTTCGGAACCAGTGGCAGGATTTCATCCAACGCGGCTACTGTAGTCTGCGCACTCTCCTCAGCCATAACTTCATGGAAGTGACGATAAGAGGAGTATGGGACACCTCCTCCTTTCTTGAAACATTCAACTATTTCATGTTCAACATGTCCAAGTTCGGATATCCACTGGGTAGTTACCGCAAGGTTATTCGGGCTAGCAACACGTGTTAAGAAAGCTGCATGCTCTCGTGGTAGTGAGTAGGTTTTATCTTCCGGATGATAATCAACGATTTGTCCCGTTACCATTGCGCCTAACCACTCCCTAACATACCTTTCGTTCAAGTCGGCTTTGGCGGCAATCTCCTTACTTGTAGAATGTTCCATATTGGCCATAGTGTCAAAGAGTCCAGTTCTATGACCTATTGATATCATGAGGTTGAGAGCTCCTGAATTATAAATCCCAATCATTTTTTCCATAAAAGCATCCATTTTAGATTGGTCTAATTCTTTTGTATTTCCCATTGATATAAATACCCCCTGGAATCAATTGTAAAAAATCATATTTTAAATGGAAGGTGTATTAATCGTTGGTCTTAGTTTCTAATTTACTAAAAATGATTAATGTTTATCCAGAAGACGTGACAGTTTAGCTCGATAATTTCATGTAGCCGGCTGTAGGGAGCTTCATTTCTAGCTGCTCCGTACATTACGAAGATTTCGGTGTCTATCCTAAACTTCTTTATTTGGATCTTGATAAACTCTAATTATCTTCAAATAAAAGAATCTGCTATTCGTCTTCTATGTGAGCCTTTACCATTTCCAATAATTCTGGTGATGGTTCCAAGCCATGCTCTGATGCGTGCACTTTAGCCTGTTCTAATATCTCTTCTTCGGTCTCTGCACGAATTACGTGATTGCAATCTGAACTTGGGTTTACTTTATTGCAATGTATTACTTTTCCCATGGTCAAAACCTCCTTAAAGTTAATGAAGCAAGCTGAGGGTTGTAGTCAAGAGCATAACTTTTCTGAAAGAATATTCAATTATAATATCTTTGATTCATTCTTTTGAGTCTGTAATATTTCCATCAAATGATTAATAAACTGATCTGAAGATTCTGGAGGTGAAAATGAGCTGGATTCAAAAAGAAATCAACCTTTCTCCTAAGTCGAGAGGTTTTCATATCATTACCAGAGAAATAACGCGACAACTTCCAGAGCTTTCTGAGTTTTCTGTCGGCATTGCGCATATCTTTATCTGTCATACCTCTGCATCCTTAACAATTAATGAAAATGTATCGCCGGATGTACGTAGGGATTTTGAAAGCCATTTCAATGAAATGGTTCCGGAGAATGAACCCTATTATCAGCATACACTTGAAGGGTCAGATGATATGCCCGCACATATTAAATCTTCAATACTAGGAAGTAATTTAACAGTGCCTATAAGCAAGGGAAGAATAAATATGGGTACTTGGCAGGGAATATATCTATGCGAACATCGCGATCAAGGAGGCCCAAGAAAGTTAATAGCAACTATACATGGTGAGAAAAAATAAATGTCGAGGGATTTTAAATTTCATTTACTAGATTCCTAATTTTGAGAAAAGACTAAGAATCATCTGATATTTTATTCAATTATTTTAATATCTGAATGCTTAGAAGTTATATGCCAATCTGAGTCCTCCATAAACATTGAATGTGGGTGCCGGCTCAAAAAATCTACCCCCTAAGGAGTTTATCCTTACATTATCGTTATATTTCTCATTGAAAAGGTTTTGAATTCCGAAGTATGGCGCTATATCCCATCCATTGAAATTCTTTTCTAAACCTAGTCTTAAATTGGCTACAGTATAGGAATCATTCTTCTCTGTATTTTCATCATTAACGAAAAACGAACTCACATAGAGTAGATCAAAGCCACCATAAAAACCATATGGGTTTTTGTAGAAGAGCTCTATATTAAGTAAATGTGGGGGAATACCCGGAACTTCGTTTCCGTCGAAATTAATATCATCCACGGCGAAGTCCTCGAATTTAGAGTTGAGATATGTGTAAGCCAAACTGGTGTCAAAACCATCAATTACTTCAAAATTTAGCCCGGCTTCCAAACCATGCCTTCGAGATTTACCGGCATTTCTAAAAAAAGTTCGTCCTTCTATCTCAAAGGGAATTAGTTCATCACGTAAAGAGATGTAATAAAGAGCGAGTTGATAATCAAGACGTCCAATTGCCTGACCCTTTGCCCCAATTTCATAATTTATAGCTTTTTGGGCTTCTACGTCGGGGTTAAGGCCTCCTTTGCCATCTGGACGGTTTACCAACTCAGTTGTAGTTGGAGTCTCGAAGGATTGTGCAATGTTAAAATACATATTTACTTCTGGTATAGGGCTGTAAAGCAAACCACCCCTTCCTGTTAATTGTTTGAAAGTACGTGAACCAGACTCATTGGGATCAAGGAAATCATCAACACTAAACCGTGTATAGTCGTATCTGCCACCAAGTACAAGTAGGATATTGTCCATAAGATTGAACTCTTCTTGAATATAAGGTCCAATATTTGTGACCTTTTCATCCTGATTAATTAACAACTCATCACCCTTGTTGCCATCGATATTGTTAAAATTCTTACGATCATCATCCTGGAATTGTAGATCGGTACCAACGGTCAACCGATTCTGAAAACCTAGAATATTTCCTAGATAACCATATTTAGCGCCACCTCCTAGAAATACTCTATCAAATTCCACTATTCTGAAAGGTATGGAGCTATCAAATTCTCGCAAGTTAACGTATCCATTCAATTCTAAATCGTGAAGACCAGAAAAGTCCTTTCTGTATACGAGACCAATGCGCTGATCACTTACCTCTTCTCCGGTTTCAAAGCGTTTATTAAGTGGAGAAGCCTGCCGTCTGTCTTCATTAACTTGTTCCTCGGTTAAGGCGCCTGGGTCGTCTGCACGGGGGGAATCAAATATAGTTACGAGTGCAGTAAGGTCGGATGAATCATCTATATGAAATCTAAATTTTCCGTTAATTAGAAAATTCCTGGTTAGACTCTGCTCACGATAACCACCGTAGTCTAGATAGGATAAATTGATAAGGTAATTTAAAGGTCCAATTTGCCCTCCACTTTTTAACTCAGGCTTTATGAGCCCGAATTGCCCTATTGTAGTTCTCTCTTGTAAAAATGGTTGAGCTGGTCCATCTTCAGTTATGATGCTTATTACACCCCCTGATGCATTTCCATAAAGGGCAGAGATCGGTCCCCTCATAACCTCTATCCGCTGGGTCGCACCAAGGTCGATTGTATCGACTTGACTCTGGCCATCGGGGAGTGTCAAAGGTATTCCATCAACAAGGATTTTAATACCTCTAATACCAAATGCGGCTCGAGCGCCGAATCCTCTTATTGATATTCGTACGTCTTGAGCAAAATTGAAACGGTCTTGAATAAAAACGCCGGGGACACGAACTAGGGATTCTCCGAGGCCAAGTGTTGGCTGGCCTAGCTGAATGTTGTCTTTGCCCACTACGCTAATCGCAGCAGGAAACTTATATATGGGGATTGTGACTCGTGGTGCCGTTACAATTACAGGTTCTAATTCAGCTTTAGTTTCTTGACTTATAGTTTTAGAATCCTGTTCAGTGTTTTCTTCTTTACTCGATAGTATTAATTTATTCTGATTTGAATCTGCTAACACATTACTTGGTGAAAGAAGGCTAGCGCTCAGCAATAAGATAAAAACTATAGGCAATTGATTATCGTCCCCAGGTTGTAGAAAGATTAGTTAAGACAAATCCTTATAAGAAGGCCGCAAGATCTTCAAATTTAAAGAATCCCCTTTAAAAGTAATTATATCTAAATTCGAAATATGATGGCTCGTGAAAACGAGATCAATTTTTGTCATTATTTAATCCACTGCAAAGAGTTCGAAATCCTATCTATCCTGTGTTCAAGTCTTGTGAGTTCCTTTGGTGCATTAAAATCTCCATAGCTATGTCTGATGGATTTCGTAATATCGTTGATTGTAATAGACGTTATTGCGGTGGCCATGTCGGGGACCGTGATTTCTTCATAACTATCGTTAAGAGAAAAGAAGTCTGTCTCTTCAAACCATGACATCAGTTTCTTAAGCTCATCTTCACTAATCTTACTTGTCCTTCTACCCTTGGTTTTGACATAATCTCTCCCTTCATAAACGATCAACCCTGTTCCATGTAATGTTAATTTGTAAACTGGACAAGTCCCATTGCATGCAGTTCTTTCCAAGGTTATTAATAGATCGTTACTATCCGTAAGCCTTAATTTTGATTTCATAGTTAGAACTTAATACTGTTATTTGGCAATATGTCGAATAAATTAAGTTAAAATGATGAGATAATATCAATAATTACGGTTATACATGAAAATTTTTGCTATATGTATTTGTTTTGCTGTTTATTAAGATTAAAGAACTTTAGCTGTCGGAATTTCAAGTTTTAGTTAGCGGATATTATTTATGGATCGCTACAAGTGCAACTCCTAATTCATCCTCGAGCTCCTTAATCTGTATAAGTTCATCCTCTTTTAGGTTATCAGGATCTACATCTAAGGAAGAAAAAGCTAGAACCGGTTTTCTCAATCTTTCCTCAAGAGACTTAATGGCTTTAAGCTTATCCTCATCCAGACTTGCCATGCTCCACAACATGATCGCCTCCTTACTTTTTATTACCAATATATTAACAAATTAGAGTGGGAATCGCATATGTTTATATTCAATCATGAATGATGTCAGCGTCCAACTGCGCTTTTTGCTACAGGGTTATTGATTTCTAATAGCGGAGGGCTTTAGCCCTCCATTTTTAAATGATAGTTATTTGGTTTCAATAAACTTGTCTGTCGCTTCGACCTCAAAAACAACGTCTTTGGGGTCGCGAGCCGGTACATCAAAGGCCAAAATTACTAGTGGCTTTTCAAGTATTTCAACTACTCCATGGTGCGTTCCTTTCGGGTAGAACAAAAAATTACCGGTTGAAACTGTTATTGGTTTTTCATCTGCAATTACAAAACGTGCCTTACCTGAAATAACATATAGATACGTATCCGATTTAATATGGAAATGTTTTGGTACTTCCCTGTTAACCCGGAAAACTCTAACTCCGGCATCTGGACGATCGACCAAACGATTATCAGTAACCATGCTCTTGCCTTCATCGGGTGGTAATTCCTTTGCCACTTCATCTATATTAAAAACTCCATATGTTTTGGTTTCCTCCGCCATCAATATCTGCGAAACGAGGACTATGGACAAGAACACCTGAATAGACGCAATAATTACGGTAATGCGGAATATTTTCACGAATTTATCCTCCTCTATATTTACATTTCATACCAAACATTATTATATTCTCCAAGTCCGTATTAAATCAAACATTATGTTGGAGCGATTTCCTGTGGATTGAGTAAGCCAGACACGATAGGATTGGGGCAAAAATGTTCCGCATATCGATAGGCGGGGGTTTTCCAACCCCCGAAATTTCGCACCAGGTTTGTTCTGAACCCTGATCTCCATCAGGACAGGCTTGATTTAGGCATGGTGCTCTTACGTTTGAAATTTATGTAGGAGCGGCTTCCAGCCGCGATAATATACTCGCACCAGGGATGGTGCTCCTACGGTACTGGATTACAATTAAACCATGTAGGAGCGGCTTTTAGCCGCGATTTATCGAGCGAATTCATTGGCTTCGAACATTGGATAATGCTTTGTATTCAAAGTCCAGAGTTTAAATCCGTTTATTTTTGCTGAGGCCCCTACTAAAGCATCTGCTAAAGTCATGCTATATGACTTCTTGTATTTTCTAATATATTCCCCAGCAATTTCTCCAATTTGCTTATCAATGTCGATCATATTTAAAGATTCAAGGAAGGCATGTGTCTTTATTCTCTCGTTTTCTTTTAAACCGGCAAATATTTCTGCAACCTGGACCGGAGTTATGAAAACGTACCCTTTTGTTTCAACAACAGTCTCCGTAAATCTACTTTTTACTTTTTCTTCCCCTCTTAAAATCCAAATGAGAATATCCGTATCAATAACTACCATGATTTTCTGTCTTTTCTTAAGCCTCTTATATGCTTTTTAACATCAAATTTTCTGTTCTTCCATATACCATAAACATCGTCTGTTCTCTTTAGAATTTGATCTGGTTTATTACCCATCCTGCTTTTTATACTTTCTCGTATAATCTCAGAAATGGTTTTTCCAGTAAGTTTGCTTTCCTTTCTCAAGAACTTATAGGTACTTTCATCTATATATATCTGTGTTCTTTTCATTACTTAACTCCTAATGATGTATACATACATTATAACAATTGCATAATAACATACAACACGTCGTTTGTGGGAGCGGCATCTTGCCGCGATAACATACTCGCACCAGGGATGGTGCTCCTACAGAGTTAAGGGATTGTTTAGTATCTGGATACCCCGCTTTCGCGGAGTATGACAGAAGAGGAGCGGAGTATGACAACTCACCCGTCATCCCCGAGATTGGTTAATCGGGGATCTATTTCTGTTATCGCGGCCATTTCGAGTATGGTTCTTCTAAATAGGAAAACCGACACATTTGGAAAATTATTTAATCAAGAATTTTCCCCTGTAAAAAATAGACAAAACAAAAAGCTTGAAATGACGTACATGATAATATAATATATACGTCATGGGTGATAAGTTGACTTTAAGAATAGATGAAAAACTTATAGTTAAGGCAAAGCGTATTGCAAAGAGAAGTGGAAAGTCAGTTTCAAAGATGATTGCTGACTATTTTAAAACCCTTGATGAAAAAACTTTAAACGAAGCAAATCTTCCGCCAATAACCAAGTCTCTTCAAGGAATAATTAAAAAAACTAATATACATAAAGAGGATTATAAAAAATATCTCGAGGATAAATATCTTTGAGAATTTTATTTGATACAAATGTTATCCTGGATGTTTTGCTCCTCAGACAACCTTATGAAGTTGAAGCAACTAAATTGGTTGCTTCAGTAGAGAGATCAGAAATAAACGGTGTTATCTGTGCTAATTCAATAACTACTATTTACTACTTAATTAATAAGGCAGTTGGGAGAGAAATAGCAATAAACTCTGTTAATAGCTTAACAATGATGTTCGATGTTGTTCCAGTTAATAAAATTGTACTTCAGAATGCTCTTAAAAGTAAGTTTCTTGATTTTGAAGACGCTGTATTAAATGAATCAGCCGTTAATTCAGGTGTTGACGGAATTGTTACCAGGAATCCTAAGGATTTTAAATCTTCTACTTTACCAATTTATAACCCTAAGGAATTAATAACAGTCTTAGGTTTATAGACAAATAAAATTTAATAAGTATTTTGATATACTTTCGTAACC
>JALLOG010000128.1 GCA_027717645.1 Desulfobacterota bacterium AH_259_B03_O07 | reverse complement strand
GCGGCAACAGATAGGCCAGACCTCAGGTTGCTGTATCCTGCTCTCTACTCTACCCTAATTGTTACTGATTGTTATAATTTTTCATCAATCATCTCAACTGAAAAACATAATTAGCGGCGGGGAAAATAGTTTCGGCTGATTTTTACTTCAAGAACGGCTGGCTTTACTAGAAACACTTCGAGCTTACTGATTGCAAGAATTATTGGATCTTATAAATGCCCAGCACAAAGGCTGGGCATTTATACAAAATATTTAAGATGCCCAAGGCAGTAGCACAACATTCCCACTCACCTTGTTGTTTGGACGCCTGGCATTCTATTCATACCAATTAATCGATGATTAGGTCGAGTGCCGTTGTCCAACAATGACCTTTTGTATATAAGTTTGCTGCTTTTAGTCGATGCCCCCATTTTTGCAACGTGAGCTGAGCGCACACTTCGCTAACCGATTCCAGATAGGTGTTGAAAGGGATATAAGGTTCTGTGATCGGATTATCCTTACTGGTAAAGGAAAGAGGTGGTTGAGTGATTTCGAGAGCTTTGCCGGCATTACTTTGCACATCGATAACGTACTGGTGCGCAGTCTCGAAGTCCTGGCGCGTTCCCGGTCTGCCTACATGACCACCTTGGAAATACCTGAAATCGTATTCTTTTGCTTGGTCGAAGGCATGAAAAAATCCAGGGACGCTCGCGGCCACCGCGAAATCCTCGAACGGTACCCAACCGGGATAAAGTACATCTACTAACATCAGTACCTTTTGTTTCGGCAGATAAATAAATACGTTCCCTGGAGAATGCTGTAGGCCGGGGTAGGTTAACTCAACCTGCTGATTACCGAGCTTCACTGTGTAGGTATCACTGAAGGTGATGGTTGGCACTGGCCTATTTGGGTCATTTTTACGGCGCAGCTCCTGAGCCGTAAGCTCATGACCCACTCGGATCACATCATCGCCAAACACCGCGGAGCCACCCGTATGATCCGCATGATGGTGACTGTAAATAAAGTATTTAACCGGTTTGTCAGTGACTTCACGGATAGCATCCGGTAATTTGTCGGCATAAGAACGCGGCGCATCAATAACAATGACCCCTTTGTCACTGACAACAAACATCGAGTTGTAGAGGCCATCAGTTACCCAATATGCACCTCCACCATAGGTACCAACGTGATAACCCTTTGAGTCAATCACGGGATCCTTGATCGTCTGATCTGCCGCATGGACTGACCACACGAACAATAGATTCAAACAACCGAACAATAGTAGGTAAAATGTTTTTATTTTTATGATCTTCATTTTATTGTCTCCTTTTAATTTGATTTTTTTATTTTCGTACGACTTGTTTTCTTAGTAAGTAATAATTTTGATTAAATATCAGGCGGCTCTTTATTCCTTAACATTCTTCACATCTCCTGTCTTATTTAGGTGACCAGTCGTCTTAAACAGATTCAAAAAATATATTTACGACTTCATCACATAGTTTAAAAACATCTCTTTACACTGCCTTAGTGGCATTGAGTTAGTTTCTATCTTCATTCTGAGCAAAGATCCCTCAAGCGAGTTTAAAAGAAAATCTGCAAGCTGGTTAGCCTGGATATCATCTCTGATTTTTCCTTGCTCTTGCGCTCTATGTAATACCACACCCAAAATGTCTCTCCATTCATTCATACACTTAGACATAGCTTCTCTGCTTAGTTTACTGCTATCGCCGATTTCTGCTGCAAGATTTCCTATTAAGCAGCCTTCTTTACAATCCTTTCTTTCGAATGTGTCAATGAGATCATTAAAAAGTCTGTTTATAGCGCTGTATGCGTCTTTCTCGGAATCCTCGGCAATACTCTCTAAAAATTCTTTAAACTGTCCCGAAAAGTGTATGACCGTCTTTGATCCGAAATCCTCTTTACTTTTAAAGTAATTATAGAAAGAACCTTTCGGAATGCCTGCCTTGTCCACCACTTCCTGTATTCCGGTTCCATGATAGCCTTGATCTATAAACATCGAAACACCTACCTCCAAAAGCTTCTTTCTTATCTCTTCATTTTGTCTTGTTCCTCGCATAATACTTATAGTATATGACCAGTCGTTTTAATTGTCAAGCCTTTTTTTTAAAAACTATAAAATACAAGATATTATTCGTGAGGATTTGTTGACAGCGTGAGATATTGAACAATAGAGAATCAAGCTTGAAAAGTGGCAAAAATTATTTAGCCCTGACAGCAGATAAAACGCAATAATATCAGGAAGTATCAGGAAGTAATCGGAAGTTCAGGCTTTTGTATTTTTGTTAGATCCCGTCCAGCTTGAGCTATTTAATATTAAAGAGAATAGGGTGCTCCCACTTTTTTAATGGGATATTGCGCAAAAAGTCAAAAGGCCAGCAATCGCAAGAGCTGATCGTGGGCTTTTAATTGTATCTGAGTAGTTTTCTAACATGCTTTTAAAAATAGAGAAAGTTCCTATTCTATAAAAAAGTTTTGCGTCCCCTTTTTGCTATTTATTTTTTAATAAACTGGTGAACAGAAGGTTTGACTCCTCTACCTGTTATATTCAGATGGCTGCTTTAGCCATGCGAGGAGAATTGACACGCACAGAAGTAGGTACCATGCATTAGGGTTTCCCGACGATAAGTGAAGCCTTCTTCTGGGCATGTGCTGACATACCCCCTGATCCCATGGTTGGTTTCATGGTTCTTTCTCAAAGAGCTTAATATCAAATATAATAAAACAGAAAGATTTATGCATAAAATGAAGGTAGTCTACTTGACGTTTAGTGAGGCAAGTGTAAATCATCAAAACTCGGAGGGATAGAAATAATGAAACTTATTTCCGTCAATGTGGGACTTCCTCGCGAAGTGATCTGGAAGGGCAGAACGGTCACGACTGGGATTTTCAAGGAACCGGTCGAAGGCCGCGTCATGGTGCGAAGACTCAACATCGATGGCGACCAACAAGCTGATTTGTCTGTTCACGGGGGGTTGGATAAGGCAGTCTACGGTTACCCAGCCGAGCACTATGAATACTGGCGAAATGAATTACCTGGGATGAAGCTACCCTGGGGGATGTTTGGTGAAAACTTGACGACGGAAGGGTTGCTTGAAGACCTCGTGAACATTGGCGATAGGTTTCGAATCGGATCATCAGTATTGATGGCGACGCAGCCGCGAATGCCCTGCTACAAGCTCCAGGTCAAGTTCGGACGCGACGACATCGTCAAAAGATTTCTCAGGAGCGGCCGCCCAGGATTTTATTTTTCGGTACTCACAGAAGGCGAAGTCAGCGCAGGCGACGAGATTGAGCTCATCAGTCGAGACGCAAACAACGTCACGATTACCGACATAACTCATTTGTATGTGAGTGAAAGGGATAATCTCGACTTGCTGTATCGTGCCGTAGAGGTCGAGGCCTTGCCCGGAGGCTGGCGGGATTACTTCCAGCATCAGATCGAAAAACTCCCCAGGAGGTAAACTATGGAACGTCGAGACTTCATTTTAGAATTGTGCCATGAAGCGGGAGACACCGGTCCCGAGGATGAGATTGTCGAAGAGTGGGAAGCCAATCATGCTTGTTGTTGCAATCTCTATGTAGAGAACGCGGCACAGGGTGACGTGGCCACACTCAACAATATACGCACATGCATGGGGCTACCATTGACGCGTTGAGTTAGTGTAATGTGTCTGTCCCGCAATGGGCTTTGCTTCTAAGTGAGGATTAATTCAATGGGATCTTCAGTAGAATTGCTTTAGACACTTTAATGTAATATAATCAGTAAGTTTGGAGGTGTCGTGTTATGTTTAAATCAATATCCAAGTATTTATTACTAGTAACCGTATTCACTATAATTGGCTTCGTGTTTCTGAATCCAGGAGAATCTGTAAGCCAAAAACCGGTAGTCCTTTTCACAAACGATGAGGCTAATAAACTTAGATTTACTGATTCGGAATGGGAGAAGGAAGTCATACCAAAGCATGAACAAGACTTAATTTCGCGTCCGATCATTCTCTTCGAAGAGCCAGAAGTTATTAACACAAATAATGGACCGACAATTATTACGACCACTCCAGCTGATGTATTAGTGCTTTTCAAACAAAATGATTCAACTTTAAATTTAGATTCGCTTGATGTCTGGGGTGAGAAATGGTTTCTTAAGAAGAATGTAACTAAGCGAATAAGACCATATATCAAAACCAATAAAGAGGGTGCTGAACTGCATATGAAATCTGTTCATATCCCTAAAGGGAATTTTAAGGTAGGCATTAAAATCGCGGATGTAAATGGTCAGGAAACAATAAGAAAGTATCGTTTGAAAGTCGAATAGGACCGAAAACGTCTAAAATTTATAATGGGAAGTTCAGGCCCTTGTATTTTTGTTATATCCCGTCCGGCTTGAGCTATTTAATATTAAAGAAAATAGCGTGTTTACTTCCTTTTTTTAAGAGTTCATGGTATAAAGTTAAGGACTAAACTTCCCATTTTATTTTTGTACTTTCTTTTAGAATTGCCATTTACCCTCCATTTTTTGACTTCTACTGTGGGTTACTTTAAGATCTTGTACTATTATTAAAAGACTATTACGAAGGAGAACAAGGTGAATTGCGACGAGACCACACCAGAAGGTACAAGTGTAAAGGAGACCACGACCGGGAAGAAAGGAAAACTTGTAAAAGGTCCTGCTGGTGTAGTCTGGATTAAGCCTACTAACTCGTGCTGGGTTGAATTTGATGGCGAGGCAGAGCCAAAGCTTTTGCCCTGCTCAGACCTAGAGACAGAGTAAAGTTGGTGCTCCACTCTTTTCTTTATGTTTCGTTATATTATCTGATGGAATAAAATCCACACCTTGTTATTTGTAAAATAAAAGTAAACTAATCGTTTATAAATACGAAAAAAGTTTTTTCTTGAAAATGACCTCAGGCTATTTATACGAAGGGGTTTATTAAGAGGAGGTAATCATTTAGTTGATGTTCAATCCATCTTAACTGAAACTACATGCTTGAATTCATATATTTGCTATCTATCTTTGTAATTGTTTCCTTTTCCTGAAGAAGAATTAACCCTGAAATCCCAATAGATATTGTAAGTTTAGGTCTTATTTATGGTGTCGATTTCGAAGACGGCACAGTTCATATTAAAATGACTATGACTGCCCCAGGATATCCCTCTTCTGCCGAGATTACTGCGGAATCGAAGATGCCTATAGAAGAGCTACCTGGAGTAAAATCTGCTACGATCGAAATCGTTTGGGACCCACCTTGGGATCCAAGCAGGATGAGTGAGGAAGCGAAACAGAGCATGGGAATGTAACTGTTATTTTCCTCCAACTTATCCCATCTCTTATTTATCTGCTAATTCTTTAGCGAAGCAAATACGATCCATTAATTTGAAGTTTTAAAAGAGGCGGGGTAAAACTGATACGTCAGAGTCATTTAAGGGAATAATTTACTAACTTTACCACTTGCACCCTACTTAGTTGGTGACGTTTGATCAAGATTATATTCTTCATCTAAGCTACGAAGTGCAAATATTATTTGATCGAGAATATCTTCTTGTGTACCTATCATATTTTCTTCTTCAGCAACCTCAAGTTGCCTGGCATCATATTCCCAACTTCTTAATATTTTAATTTTTTGATCTCGAGATAACTCCTGGGAATTGAGAACTTCTTCAGGGGTTTTGAAAACGCTTGCAGGAACAAGTATAGCCTTTTCAATATCAATCATAACGAAATATTTTACTTACTTGAACTTAAGTTATACTTAAATTTAATTAACTATCCTAAATAGATTATATCTAAAATGGGTTACGTGTTTATTGGTGAAAATGAAAAGGAAGTAATTAAGCCAAAAAGTGAGTTCGATTCTTATATGAAAAATATTGAGAATTGTGTTTTAAAAATAATCGAAGAAGGAGAAAACAGACCCTATAAAATTGTGGAGTTAACGCAAAATAGAGTCTCATCATCAGAATCTGAAATACGCCAAACAATAACAAGAATTATCAAAAATGGTCAGTTTGAATTAGTAAACGGAATACTTAAAAGAAAAATTTAATGAATTAAGGTCTGAAAAGACAATTTAATTTTGGATTGGGGATTGGTCATCATTGTTAGCTGAGAGAGATGAGCCTGATATAATAGAGATAATAAGGCGAGATATAGGGATGGGATTGCCCTGTGGATCAGATGAATTCATCAAGAAATTGGAGGAAGATTGCAAGTCGAATATTACACTATAGACCCCAAGTGTGCCCTAGAGTGAAGAAGTAAATATTTAAAAAAGGGTTGCGTACTCTTTATTTCTTTGAGCTTTACCTTCATCCATCAATAATGTCTAAATAAATTCTTATTTATTTAGAGAAAGCACTTTATGGAACTGTTAAACATAATTGCCATAATCATCACACTCGCCGCAGTTTTTAGTTATGTAAATCATCGCTATTTAAAGCTACCAACTACAATAGGGGTGATGGTAATCGCTCTTTTCATATCGCTAATTCTCATACTGGTTGACAAGTTAGGCTGGGGACAGTTTGACCAAAATGCCCGTATGCTGCTGGAAAATATTGATTTCAGTGACACTTTGTTGCATGGAATGTTGAGTTTCCTGTTATTTGCTGGCGCCCTTCACGTTAATATTAATGATCTTGCAAAACAGAAGTGGATTATAATCAGCCTAGCAAGCCTCGGTGTAATCTTCTCAACCTTTCTAATCGGTGTTTTCACCTGGTTGATCCTTGGTGTGCTAAATATTGACATTCGACTTATCTATTGCCTGCTTTTCGGCGCATTAATCTCCCCTACGGATCCCATAGCAGTGCTCGGTCTGCTCAAAACTGCGGGCATTCCTAAGAGCCTGGAAACCAAGATCACGGGGGAGGCACTCTTTAATGACGGCATAGGCGTAGTTATATTCCTTGTCCTTCTGGATATTGCCAGGGGTGGTCACGATATATCCGGATCACATATTCTACTTCTGTTTGCCACTGAAACAGTTGGCGGAGTAATTTATGGTTTGGCCATTGGTGCTTTAGCCTACTGGATGCTCAAGAGTGTAGATAATTATCAGGTAGAGGTTCTTTTGACTCTGGCGCTTGTAATTGGCGGTTACACACTGGCAATGGCCCTGCATTTATCCGGCCCTATTGCCATAGTAATAGCGGGGCTTCTGATAGGAAATCACGGGCGAGTCTTGGCAATGTCAGAAAATACCCGAGAGCATCTGGATGCATTTTGGGAACTAGTAGATGAGATCCTCAATGTTGTTCTGTTCTTGCTAATCGGACTGGAAGTCTTAGTTTTAACCTTAACCTTGAATTATTTGTTAGCGGCGCTAATGATTATACCCCTAGTGCTTTTAGTACGTTTTATCGTTGTATATATACCGGTCACTTTACTGAAAAGACTCCGTGAATTTAGCCCAAATGCAGTAAAGATTATGACATGGGGTGCTCTACGCGGCGGAATATCTGTGGCATTAGCGCTGTCGCTCCCTGCGGGACCTGAGCGAAGTGTGATACTTACAATCACCTACATAGTGGTGGTGTTTTCAATACTTGTACAAGGATTGACTATTAGCCGATTTGCAACCAAGAGCTCCGAACAAAAAGCTGGGTCACCTATCTAGGTGAATGTCATTAGAAGATGAAGTACGGCTTTACATAATAGATAGCTTTTTGACTTTGAACTTATGAAAAAAGTTTTTATATCTGCTTCATTTATCTCAACTGTACTTCATCTTATAGCAATCCTGAACTCCCCATAATCCTTTATCTACAATAAATAATAGCGAGTATAAATCCAACTAGAAACAAAATTTTTCAAGCATACTTAAAATCCAACCAGTCATAAAAATTTCTAGTATCCTGACTGAGAATCTGTAGACACACTATTGTATTTTTAATATCCGAATGACCTAGACATCTCTCTAGCGTTGGAAGTTTAAAATTTGATGTACTTCTCAGACCTGTAGCCCTTCCAGAAACTGACGTAATCCCATCTTAGCACCGCTGATCCAAGGCTTTCCATGTGCGAAGAGTAGGTGATCAAAGTCTCTTTCAAGGTGCGATAGGAACACTGAGCGCAAACCATGCTTGACTGCTTCAGGCTCCTCGCCCATTAAGTAATCGGGTACAAAGCCCAAGTCATCACCATAACGGACTATGGCGTCTCCGATAGCTATGACTCCACCAGAGTGCGAAATATACAGTGCCGTTTCCTCTGGACATAGTACTCCAACCTTTAGAGCCAGTATGCCACCTGATAGCTCGTCTCCATGATTAAAGGGTTTAACTTCTTCGCCCCTGGTGAACTCGTGGAGTCCATCCTTGTGGCACCAAACTGTAGTATTGAAGAATTCGGCGAATTGACCACTATGACGATAGTGGTGTCTATTGGTCAGGTGAATGTGCTTGGGCGGCTTTTGTGTTTCAAACCATTTAATTCCTTCAGCAGGGACTCTGGGATCAATTAGGACTGCAGGATCGGTCGCTCCAATGTAGTATGAATGTACATCTTGTTTGATTTCCTCGTGGAATGTAATCCAATGAAAGATCCCGGGAAGGATTTCCTGCATAATTACTCCTTAGAAAGTAGCCTGAGGTCATTTTCAAGAAAAAACTTTTTTCGTATTTATAAACGATTAGTT
>JALLOG010000127.1 GCA_027717645.1 Desulfobacterota bacterium AH_259_B03_O07 | reverse complement strand
CCATTTGATCCAGATTATTGTGTAAAAACATCTTGACTTTTAAGACGGTATCTGAGCCCTGAGCTGCATCGAAGGGTCGAAGGGTTGTTTCCCGTTTCATGCTGAGTTTATCGAAGTATGTATCAAGACAAAGAAAGAAAAAAATAAATCAAAATGTAGAACACTGCAGCAAGCTACAGTGAATCATCAAGTTAAATTATTTAGATTAAAAAGTTGTAAATCAGAACAAACTGCTCCTATTTGCCCCCTAGGAAAACAGCTCTTTTAAAAAAATCACCTGTTCTCTAGATGCCCCTAAAGAGATAACGAAGATTGGAACGCCTGTTGTCTCCTCTATCTTATCAAGGAATGCCCGTGCTTGGGGTGGAAGATCAGAATATTTTGCTAAATTGGATAATTCATCCTCCCACCCACCCAATTCTTCATAAACAGGTGAACAATTTGTCAAAACCTCAACTGAGGAAGGGAAATTTGTCAATATTTCATCATTATACTCGTATCCAACGCAGATTTTTATTTTTTCAAATCCCGTTAATATATCTAGCTTCGTTAATGCAAGCCCTGAAATCCCATTTAATTTTGCCGAATATCTAACTGCGACAGAATCAAACCATCCACACCTTCTTGGTCTTCCTGTCGTTGAACCGTATTCAGCCCCATATTCCCTGAGCTTTAGACCTAATTCCCCCGACACCTCAGAAGGAAACGGACCTCCACCGACCCTTGTTGTGTAAGATTTTACTACTCCGAAAACATGGTCAATTTTAGTCGGGCTCACACCCGTTCCTGTACATGCCCCCCCCGCACCTGCACTCGATGAAGTCACATAAGGATAAGTACCGAAGTCAACATCTAGCAATACTCCCTGAGCTCCTTCGAATAATATTCTTTTTCCAGCGGAAATCAAGTCATTCAAAAGCATCGAAGTGTCAGTAACATAAGGTTTTAGTTCTTCTCCGTACTGCGTGTATTCACCATACACCCTTTCAAAATCAATTGGCTCCCTATCAAGGACTTTGGTAAGATAGAGATTCTTTTCTTCAAGCACGCTCCGAAGCCTTTTTTCAAGGCTTTCCTTATCAATAAGCTCAGAAACCCTTATCCCCCTCCTAGCAACTTTATCTTCATAGACAGGTCCAATACCTCGACCAGTGGTGCCAATTTTTATATTTCCTAAGCTCTCTTCCCGGGCGAGATCTATATCCTTATGATAGGGCATTACTACATGAGCCCTATCACTCAGTTTTAGATTTCCATCAAATACAACGTATCCAGCTGATCGGAGTCTCTCGATCTCATCTAAAAGGACACCAGGGTCAACAACTACACCATTACCAATGATTGAAAGTTTGCCCTCACGAAGCATACCGGAAGGAATATGATGCAAAATAATGGTTTCCCCATCAATTACAATCGTATGGCCAGCATTACTCCCACCCTGATATCTTGTGACTACATCAACCTTGTCTGCAATAACATCTACTATTCTGCCTTTCCCTTCATCTCCCCACTGGGCTCCAATCAACACGAGATTAGACAAGCTTAAATTCCTCCTTTAAGGAGTTCCTCCAGATTTGAAAACTCTCTACTAACGCCACTCCTAGACTCAATTAATTTAAGTCTTTTTGGTGTTTCAAGAAAAATTACACCGTAGGAATTTGACGCCTTATTTTCTTTTATCCTCACTTTCATTAACTTCATGTCAGAGTTAAGGTCTAGTATTACCTTAAAGCCACTCGATCTTAACCATTCAGCTAAGCGGATTGCTTCACGCCTGAGACTCATTTTTTTAGGAATAACCACGAAATGAACTTGGTTGTTTTCTAAAGGTGCTTTGGTCATGCTTAATAAAGATTCTACGTCGATTGCAAATCCGGTTGCTGGGAGGTCAAATCCGTATTTACCAATTAGATCATCATATCTACCCCCTCTCAAAAGGGGAGAAGACATTGATGGTGAAATAATTTCAAATGTAACACCCGTATAATAATTAAAACCCCTAAGTTCCCCAAGATCAATATTCAAATCACATTCCAACCTGAATTCATCAAGCACGTCGAGAACATTCTCTAGCTCTTTTACAAATACTTTTAGCAAGCTAATTTTCTTGGCCTTAACAAGTATATCTCTACCACCATAGAGCTCTGGAAGTGTAAGTATGACTTTTTTTACGGATTTTGGAGCTGAGGATTTTCTTGCTGCTTTTTCTAGTTGTTCATAGTCCTTCTTCTTAAGTGATTGCTCAATCTCTTCTCTGACATCACCTGTATTTGAAAGCAGGAATCTTAAAAGGCCTGTGTGCCCCAGGTCCAGTACGAGCGCTTTAGAACCTGCTTTCAATAGGGATTTTACGGCAAGTGCTATTATTTCTGCATCGGATTCAGGAGAGGTTAGACCCAAAAGCTCACAACCTGCCTGAAAAATTTCTCTTTCCTTTCCACTCCCCCTCTCCTCGAATCTTACTACCCTTCCATTATAACAAAGTCTTAGAGGTTCTGTGTGCTGGTTCATTTGTGCTGCGACGAGACGGCCTATTTGTGGAGTGATGTCTGGCCTTAGGGCCACTACGTCACCAGTTGATGGGTCAACAAACTTCATTATTTTTTGCTTTAATTCATCACCCAATCCGACCGAAATTGACTCTAGGTATTCGAAAAGAGGGGTAACAACCCTTTTATATCCCCAGCGGGAAAACTCCTCGAGGAGAATATCTTCAATCCTTCTAATCTCCTCTGCTTTTTCGGGTGTAAAATCCTTTACCCCTTGAGGCAGGTTGAGGCGATTTATCATCTACAAACTTACCTGTGTGACAGATATTATATCAGGGAGTATCGAAATCTCATTTATGACCTCCTCAGGAACAGGCGAATCAATATTAAAAAAACAAATTGCTCTTTTTCCGATATCTTCACGCCCGAGGTGCATCTGACCAATATTTACTCCCTTCCTTCCTAATAGAGTTCCTATTGCACCAATAAAGCCGGGTTTATCGTGGTTCTCACATATAAGTAGGAAACCCTGAGGTATGACATCAATTGAAAATCCATTTACCCTAACAAATCTAGGCTCCCGTCTCCCGAATATGGTTCCGGAAACTTGACGGTCACCAGTACTTGTCTTTACCTTTAACGTTATTAAGGTAGTGAAGTCTTGAGCATTTGACGTCTTGGACTCTATTACCTTTATACCCCTCTCCTTTGCCAAAATTGGAGCATTCACATAACTAACGACTAAATCCATAATTGGTGTTAGGAATCCTTTGATGGCCGCAACAGTTAGGGTGGCAGTATCAAATCCCGCGACCTCTCCGTCATATAGAATCCGAATTTCTTTAACTGCACCCTTACAAACTTGTCCCTGTAAACTTCCGAGCTTCTCAGCCAACGTTATATAGGGTTTAATAACCTTCAAATGTTCAAGACTGATCGATGGCATATTAACAGCATGTCTTACCACACCATTCACAAAATAGTCTATGATTTGCTCTGAAATCGCCACTGAGACCTTTGTCTGAGCCTCCTCGGTAGATGCACCAAGATGAGGTGTATAGACTAAATCATTGTCATGAGTGAAAAGGGGATGTTCTCTATCCGGAGGTTCCTTTTCATAGACGTCTAATGCTGCACCCGAAACTATTCCTGATTTTATCGCTTCGTAAAGATCCTGTTCGTTTATAATACCCCCTCTGGCACAATTTATTACCATTACTCCTTTCTTCATTCTCTTAAATGCGTCTTTTGCCAAAAGGTTCTTTGTTTCATTCGTGAGAGGAGTATGTATCGAGATAATGTCTGAATTCTCAATTAACTCATCGAACGATACCGGTTCCACACCTAATTTCTCTGCAGCTTCTGAAGAGAGATACGGATCATACGCTTTCACCTTCATCTTTAGACCTATAGCCCTCTCAGCAACGAGCCGTCCTATATTTCCAAGCCCGATCAAGCCAAGTGTTTTACCAAAAATTTCCCTCCCCTTAAATTTCCCTCTTTCCCATAATCCTGATTTCAATGAGATATGTGCCTGAGGAACTCTTCTCGCAATAGAAAGCATTAATGCAATCGTGTGCTCCGCGGTTGTAATCGCATTTGCCTCCGGTGTATTCATCACGACAATGCCTTTTTTCGTAGCGGCGTTGACATCTATATTATCCACCCCTATACCAGCTCGACCTATTACCTTTAATTTCATTCCAGCAGCGTCAATAATATCGGAGGTGACCTGAGTTGCACTTCTTACGATGATCGCGTCGTAGTCCCCAATGACCTCTTTTAATTCTTCTTTTGAAATACCCTTTCTTATATCCACCCCTAACTCTGGATAAGATTTAAACAGATTGATGCCTTCTTCGGCAAGACCATCTGTAATTAATATCTTCAAAATTTCCTCCACGAAATCTAACCAGGGATGACAACAACGGGATAAAAATATATCAGTGGTTTATTATTGTCAATTTGGTGTCTTATAGTAAGTACATCTTAACAGTGAATCCTGCTTAAATTGTTTAACTATTTGGATTTAGTTAAGATAAATTTCGAATATGGAAGAAGAAAACAAGATGAGCTTTCTTGATCATGTTCAGGAATTGAGAAAGCGAATATTATGGTCACTATTAGCAGTTATTATCTTTTTTATTCCAGCGTACTTCTTCTCGGAACAGATATTTGATTTCCTTATGCAACCCATTATAAAGAATCTTCCTGAGGGAAGTTCTCTGATATTTACAAGACCTGCCGAGGGTTTCATAACATACCTTAAGGTTTCATTTTTTGCCGCAGTGGTGTTGGCTATCCCTTTTATTCTTTATCAATCGTGGATATTCTTGGCTCCTGCTCTGTACAAAGAAGAAAAGCAGATCATAATACCCTTTATTTTTTTCGGTACTTTTTTTTTCATTGCAGGCGCGGCCTTCTGTTACTACATTGCTTCTCCTCCGGCATTTAAATTCCTACTAGGAGAATACTCTTCCGAGTATGTAAAGGCTTTTCCTTCAATTCGTGAAGCATTGTCTTTCTCTATGTCACTGATTATTGGGTTCGGAATAATATTTGAATTCCCACTAATTGTATTCGTGCTTTCAAGGATAGGTATAGTGAACAGCAAGTTTCTAAGGGAAAAGAGAAAATACGCTATCCTGATAGGAGCTGTAGTAGCAGCTGTTCTTACCCCAACAACCGATGCGATATCAATGCTTTTCATGTTTATCCCACTGCTGGTCTTTTATGAACTTGGAATCCTGGTGGCTTGGGTATTTGGGAAAAAGAAGGAGGAAGAGGCCTCTGAAACTAAACCAGATACAACAGTTTGATCTAGAATTATCGATTACAATAAAGTTGTCACCCAACCGTTATTTGGTAATATTAAGCTCGCTAAATAAATAAGGAGTGATTTCATTTGCTTAGAGACAAGCTGGTTTCGTCAAGGTACGTGGGTGATTTTAATGAAGGAGATGTATATCATCATGGTGCAGTCCAGATTACACCCATGAGAAATAGGGAGTATATTAAAAAATATAAAGACGGACTAATTCTTGGTGCTAATCCGGAATTAAATTCACAGCTTGGATTTGATGATCCAGATATAAACATTAAAAATGAGCTATATGGAATAGAGAAACCGGCATTGGTAAGCCAGGGGTTCGTTTTTAATGCTGGCTTTGGCCTAAGCGTCCATGACATTTCATTCAAAGCCGTCGCGAATCTGTCATACAGTGATCTTAGATTCGGATCACCAGTATTCGAGGGCGATGTAATCTATGGAAAATCTGTGGTCCTTGGAAAGCAATTCAGGAAGGATGGTGCAACAAACGGTTCGGTTCAGGTTAAAACCGCAATAAATAATCAATTAGGAAATAACGTTCTCGAGTACGTAAGGCAAGTCCTTGTAAGAGCAGAAAGAGGAAAAACGTATCCTCAGTCAAGCACTATCAAGCCGCAACCGGATAATATTGATTTGAATAGTGTAGTCCTGCCCAATGAATATCATGACCTTCCTGGGGATCTATTGGGAGAAAATGGTAAAGCATTTGAAGATTTTAGGGTAGGGGATATCTATGGAGGAACATTTGAAGATGACATAAACCTCGTAGACTTCAGCTGGCTTCAGATAGCTACACTCAACGACGCGGCAGTCCATCATAATCCAATATCAAATTTCATCGGATACGGAGGATCAGTAAAAGGAAGAGCTGAAGGGGAAGTAAGTAGTCACTTCCCACTTGCCTATCACCTCGGCATGAATAGCGGAGCACATAACGCGCCGACTTATCCCGGAGATATCGTTAAAATGCTTTTTGCTAATGGCGAAGAAGGAGATCATGAAAAAATCAGGTCAAAGATTGAAATACTAGACACTACATCGATAAATGGACGAAATGACATTGGTATCATAACCATTAAACTCATAGGGGAGAAATATGTCACGGATGCTGGGATGAAAGCTCTGGAGGCTGCAAAGTTCGGAGGAATAGACCAGGTTTATGAAGAAGACGGGGATAGATTTCTCAGGGTTTTGACTTTAGAGCAAGTTCTGGCAGTCCCTACTAAAAAGGCTTTTAGATAATTATGAAAGTCAGTACTGGATGACATTTTAATAATGAAAGTGTAGCGGGGGACTTTAGTCCCCCATGAGTGGAAACATAAAGGTTTGTGCTACAATTTTATCTCTCTTTAAAGTGTGCCGAAGAGCCCATATACGTTAGAGGAAAGATCATGGCAACCGAAAGGAAACAAAAAAAACCTTATGACCTCAGGCACCCCATCACCTTTAAAAGAAAAAGAAAGTTTGACGTAGAGTGGTATCTAAAAGAGGACAGATCAAAATGGGTACTTCCTAATATTCTAAAACAACAAGCAAACAAATTGGGTAAAAAACCCTTTTTACAGTTTGGTTATAAAAAACCCCTGAGCTTTTACCAGACAAACCGATTAACGAATAAAATTGCGAACGGATTATTGAAACTCGGCGTTCAAAAAGGTGACAAAGTAGCCGTTTATATGCCAAACTCGGACGATTATGTACTTACCTGGTTTGGCATTCTTAAGATTGGTGCTGTAATGGTTCCAATTAACACCGCATACAAAATGGATTTTCTTCAATACATCATAGATAGCTCTGATTCAAAGGTTCTATTCATTGCGGAGGAATACCTCGATAGAATGCCACCCATCGCAAAAAAAATACCTCAATTAGAACATGTCATTGTTTGGACAAGAGATGGAGGCAAGAGATTTAATAAACATGGCTTTAACTTCAAAGATATGATCGCGTTTTCAAAATTCATTAACTCCCAAAAAAGTTCAGGACCTGCTGTAGATGTCACCTTCATGGATTTTGCAAGATTAATGTATACATCCGGAACAACAGGACGGTCTAAAGGTGTTATGAGACCATGTGCTGCGGATTACAGCAGCGCAAGAAACTATGCAGAAATCATGGATGTCGGTCCAAATGACGTTTGTTTTACATGCCTTCCACTTTTTCATTCAAATGCAATGGTGATGACCGTATACCCTGCACTCATAAAGGGGGCTAAAGTGATTGTTGAAGAAAAATATAGCGCGAGCCAGTTTTGGAAATGGATTAAAGATCATCGCGTTACTAAGTTCAATATTGTAGGTACGATATCCTACTTCATGTGGAATACAGCTCCGGTGCCTGAGGAGAAACAGCATAAAGTAAAGTTAGTTCTGGGCTCCCCGGCACCTCACGATATCATTGTGGACTTCATGAAGAGGTTTAATATAAAATTTATGGAAGGTTACGGTCTAACCGAAATCGGTCAGTGTACTTGGATGCGCCCGGGTGAACCATTTAGAGTTGGATCATGCGGAAAGGAAGCCCCTGGTTACGAGATTAAGATTTCAGACCCCGAAACAGATGAGGAAGTACCAAGAGGGCAGGTTGGTGAGATAATCGTACGCCCCAGGATACCAAACATCATGCTTCACCATTACCACAAGATGCCTGAAAAAACTGTTCAGGACTTTAGAAACTTTTGGTTTCATACTGGAGATGCCGGAAGGATGGATAGGGATGATTACATATATTTCGTTGATAGAGTGAAGGATTATATTCGTCGAAGAGGAGAAAACATCAGTTCATTTGAAGTAGAAAAAATTGTAAATTCCCATCCCGATGTTGAAGAGTCAGCAGTAATCGGAGTAAAAGCTGAAAGCGGAAGATATGCTGAGGATGAGGTTATGATTGTAGTCGTTCCTAAAAGAGGGAAGAAAATTGATCCAACAAAATTAATGAAATTCCTTGAACCAAAGATGCCATACTTCATGATTCCCCGATTTATCAGGTTTGAAAAATCGCTCCCAAAAACTGGAACCCAAAGGGTCCAGAAAAACAAACTTCGCGAAAAGGGGATTACTAAAGACACCTGGGACAGAGAAAAGGCAGGATATAAGATAAAGAGGTAAAAGTTGAACTTTCATATTGGATATAAAAATGAAACTCCTTGCAGCAAGCTGCAGGATATCAAACTATAAACTGAGAGTCTCAGCCGACACTTTGTGTCAGATTGCTTCAGGAGTTTATACTGAACGGAGTGAATGTACTCGCAATTGTAGATGTCACGTAATTCGAGGACAGAATCCAAAAAATAATAAATTTTCTCGAACTTTACTCATCCGTCATCCTCGAATGTTTTAATCGGGGATCCATCGTTTAATATTTTATTTTCTTTGTCTTGATACAAAGAAACAACCCTTCGACCCTTCGATGCAGCTCAGGGCTCAGATACCGTCTTAAAAGTCAAGATGTTTTTACACAATAATCTGGATCAAAT
>JALLOG010000126.1 GCA_027717645.1 Desulfobacterota bacterium AH_259_B03_O07 | reverse complement strand
CGATATTTATTCATTCTTATCTCAAATTAACTCATCAAAAATTTAATCATTTAAGCAAGTTATTTGTCCTACACGAGAGCATCCATGCGGTTAACAACTATAAAAATTTCATCCTTGAAATAGTGAAAATTTACAAAGCTGCTTAGTTAGGAGCAAAGAAGAGCTATGTGCAAAACTTGAAAAAAACATGGCAGGGATTCGCTTTTTTGGTGGAATCAAGAATAATAACCACCAAGTCAAAGGTTGAAGACAGTGAGGGAATATAGCCATATGATAATTAGGCCCTTCATTCCGTTATTCCTTAAGTCCTTAATTGGTGGGAACTAGCGAAGAGACCTACTTCCTTACGGCCTGTGCGGCCTGGCCAGACCTGCCACCACTGTACGTCCTCGTCGTTAAGACCAGTATTAATAAGCATCTAAAATCAGGAGTTTCATGATCTGATGCAATAAGTAAAATAGGGGGGATATTCTAGGACTTCTGGAGATCTTGTTTTCATGGTGTAACACGGAATTATGTCAGAGAGGACTTTAGAGATACTCTCCGATTACATTGAAGGAGGCCAAAGCAAAAGATCAGGCATTACAGGAGGTTACGGAAACAAAGGCAGTTGAGGAAATTGAGGGAAGCAGGCCCGATAAGGCTTCTGAATCGGTAAAGACGTGATTATCCATTGAGGACTTAGCCTTCATCCTTGAAAGGACTGGAATGAATGTCACTCAATTTGCAGGAGCACTGGGAGTAACAAGGCAAATTATCTATAACGTCAGAGGCGGGAAAAGATCGATGACTAAGAGATTGGAAGGCAGGATTAGAGAGAGCTTCAAGGAGGATCTTTAAGGTACAGGACGTTTTGTTTACACTTTCCCAAAAATTGTCCGAAATCACGTAAAATAGTCGACGGCAAATAAGTCACGGTAAATATTTGATGTTGGATTTGGGAAAGGGAACTTCAGCGAAATATGTTATCTTTTAGCTCTACTTTAGTCTTTTTTGATGGTCTTAGGTCATTATTAGGCCTTGTTAAGTTATATGAGAAAGCTTTGGATCCTCGGCGCAACCGTAGCGAGTATCATATTATCGTCTTTCTCCAAAAGGGGATAGATAACTGTTATGTGGTTGCTAAGCAAGAGTTGATTAAATCCTTTTCTAAATGAGCGTGTATGAATAGCATTGACAATATAGCATATGAACCTATCGGTAAATGTATATACTGCGGCAGTAGTGAAGATCTTTCGCGGGAGCACATCATCCCGCTTGGATTGAGTGGTACAGCGGTCTTACCTAAGTCCACTTGTCAGGAATGTGCAAAAATTACTGGTCAAATCGAGCAAGAGGTTCTCCGTGGGCCGTTGCGGGCAGTACGGCTTTATCGAGAGCTAAGATCAAGGAGAAAGCATAAGGATGCTCCAAAGGCTTATCCCCTTGCGGTCTTTAAGGACGGCCGCAAGCAACAGGTGAACGTTCCTATTGTAGACTATCCTATATTGCTGCATTTTCCCATTTTTGAGCCTGCGGCCTACTTGAATCCCAAGGGCTACAAAAGAGGTATTTCTTTATCTGGTGTGGATACAATCTCCTTTGGCCCAGCACCTGAAGCAGTCGCGCAAAGTTTAGGTGTCGATAAAAAAGGCTGGAAAGATGTTTTAACAACCTCCGAGATAATACAATTACTGATTGCAACTGGTACAAGCACAAATTCAATAACAATCAGAGAAGGCATAAAATGGCTATTAAATCAACAAGATAAAGTTAATGGCTTATGGAACGATGAGATATGGGACACATCTTCTGCCCTGATGGCTCTGAAAATTGCAGGTTATGGAATATCTAATGATTTTGTGAGAAAGGGTCTTGAAGGACTTTTAAATGAATATGACAAAATCAATCATTGTTGGTGGGATATTTGGGAAACTTCAATGGCTATACAATGCTTGAAAGCCTTCGAGGTAGAAAAGGATATCATGCTCGATGCTACAAATTGGATATTAGAAAAACGTTATTCATATCCTTTGAATAATTGGATCAATTTACATACAACAGCTTTAGTTCTAGAGACTTTATTTAAAACAGGTTATCAATGGGGATCGGATGTTAGAGTCAAAGAAGCAAAGAATTGGCTAGAAGAAGAATTTAAAAAAAGGAGATCAGATATCGATATCTGGTCATTAGCCCTTAGTATGAGAGCTTTAAATTGTTATTCAAATACCGAAAACGATATAGAAATTATTAAAAGTACTATTAGAGAACAAATTATACCGTCAATTGAGAAAGGGAAACTTGATGTAGTAGATTTATGCCAGATTACGATGACTCTGATCCAGTGCGCACCTACTATTATGGAGCCTCATATGATCAATGAATTATTAGATTTTGTACGCAAGAATCGGACAGAGTTTGCTAGATTGGTAGTTGATCTAACATGGTATCAAAAAGTTGGAGATGTTATACGTAGACGTGAAGAAAAAAAAATAAAACCATACGTTTTTACATTTGGTCTAACAAAGAGACAATTAGAAATTTTAGGTCTTATAGCAGCTTTAGTTACTATAAGTGGTTTTGTATTAAGACTAACAATTTTGAAATAGCAGTTTATATGCGTGATTCCCATACATGATTCCAATTTTCGAAGTTCTAAATCCAACCTATAATTTCGTTCTTGTATACGTTCCTTGGTTAAATCTTACAAAGCCTTAATTTCTTCCCATGTAGGTGTTATCTTTGATAATCCGAAGTACTTTTCCATTCGTGTCTTTCCATTAAGAGATCCATGAGGACGATACCTATTTTAGAAGTGTTGCCATTCTTGTAAAGGAGACTTTGGTTTTATGGGTCTAAATTTTATGCAGTAGGTCATGAGTCGTTCCTACACTGTCGTAGCAAAGAATTCACGGCCTCTATCGGCTGAATACGCTGAATCGGAAAAGGCATTTCCTCAATCAACTTCTCAAGGAAAAGTAAAGTACTCGAAGCAGTACGTTCATAGTAGAGACCTACAACCCTATATCTAGTGCAGTCATCTAACATTGTCATAGATATGCTTAAATTTCTTGGAGAATGAAATTTGTCCCAATCTCTTTCATGAACAAACTCCTCCACTTCCTTTTTCAAGTTATGGATTGTAAATTCCCTATCTTTTGCCGGCGATAAATTTCCCACATCTGTCTATAGATTTACTCATTTTAAATTGATTATATAATTTTTATATATAAATGAAGAACGACAATTTAATAGCTTTTTGCAGAAAATGTAAAATTTAATAAATGCGACATCATCACGTACTTGCTTTAATCAATAATTTTATCAGATTTAGCTTAATATGTATTGTGTAGAATTTGATCGTTTTCTGAGATGTGGTTCAACACGGCCATTTCTTGCTCGAGATGAACAAAATATTCAGTGGGTAATTAAGGCGCACGGAAATCCACTGGGAGTTAAAACTATATTTAACGAATTTGTAGCTGGTTCTTTAGCTAATAAAATTGAGCTCCCTTGGCCTGATATATCATTGGTACAACTTGCACCTAGAGTCATTACAGATTTAAACAAATTAGGGTTTCGTGTTCATTCAGAGTGGGCAGTTGGTATTAAATATATTACTGATCTAAGAAAAGTTAAAATGCCATCAACAGGTTCTAATATCAGACATTCAAATCTTATTCCCAAGTTATTTCCAAATAAAGAAGATAGCATGGCTTTTTATGGTAAGGCGGTTTTTGATAATTGGGTATTTCTTCGTGATACAAAATACGACACATTATTAATAAATTCGTCTAGTGATCCAATTTTTCTAGATGCTTCTTATGCATTTTATATTGATGGTGAAGAGGAATGGAGTTGTAATATACAATGGGAAGAAACAGCTATAGACCTAAGGTCTCCATATTTACAGGATATTGTTATAAATGTTTCACATTTTGAACCATGGTTAGCTAAAATTGACAAGATTAATAGATCCGATATTAATCGAATATTTAAGAATATTCCCGAGGCATGGTCAGTCCCAAAATGTTATCTACAATCTTTAGAGAAAGTTCTTGGAGACTCACGAAATAATTTTGTTCCAATTTTTAGGCGTTGTATGGAATATATTGTCGGGATGCAGGGTTCTACTAAATAATGATCATACTTTTAAGTTGAAATACATTATCAATCTTTTATTAATATATTTATATAGAGTATATAAATCTCTGTTTGTTGTTGACAATATTCTATTCTAATTCCAGATTTAAATTATGTCTTATAATTTGAGAATATATATTCTCTAATCCCAGAAAAATTTTTTTTGCTTGTGAAACGCAAGGGTGATCTTGCGGAGGATAACTAACTGTCTTAAATCATTAAGGTTTTTTGTGAGCCAAGCTGAGACAAAAACGAATAAATATCGTTGGTATTGTGACTACATCGTAAGGAGATTTGGGCTGCCGAATTGATTGAGCTACACCAAACTTTTTTTCTCCTTCGATTGCCTTATAAGAGCACAGGTCTAACGTTGTAACTTCCTCACCATATTAACTAATTTAGTAGTATGTGTATCCTATGTGATTGTAGTGGGCTTGTTGGATATGGAAATTATGTCGCAGGCTTCATAAATATGAATGTATATTGAATTAATAGATATTTGACCTTCAAACGCCTAACCTATTTTAGTATCTTACAATCAAACTCATTATTCTTCTTATATACAAATTGATTCAGTCATATCCGACTATTGTAGAATTGAATACTCATAGTTAATATCTTTATATAAACATACGAAGTTTATTTGGGGAGCGTTATGAAAAAGAAACCAAAAGTTAAACGGATTATAGGATATTTCTTTCCCATACTTGTTACAGTTGTATTCACTATTTATATAACTTGGTGGCTGGAAGAAGAAGCTTCTCTTAGATATTACCAATCAGAGCAATTCCAAGCATCTTCGGGAAAAGTTAAAGTTACTGAAAATGTAGATTTGCATATAGAAAGTATAAAATATAAAGATAAAAGTATCTCATCCATAAAGGTTATTCGTTATATTTTATTAAATGAAGATGTTAAAAGCATAAGAGAAAGTGCAAAATTTTTTTTTGCAAAGGGGGACGGTCGTATATTGGATTCAACCGATGTCTTGGACATAGATGTGAATATGCTTTCACCACTTTCGTTTCCTTTGCTTTGGGAAAGATTTTACTACTCTGAGGACAAACCAGGATTTGAGTTGCTTAACCTAATAGGAAAGTCTCGTGTTCTAATAACGTTAGTCTTGGATACATATAAATTCCCTGAACTTGCAAATAGTGAAATACAAATGCACAAACTACCTGGAGGTATTGCTCCTTTACCTACTTATGAAAGACTAATAACCTTTACAGTTTTTAATTTCATCTTATGGATTATTTTAGCAGCATTTATATGGGGATCATCTTGGTGTATTTTGAATATTATACTTGGTAATTACAGTACTGGGGCTAGGATTGTTAACTGGATACTTATAAAGATAGGATTAGAACGCATTAGCTTTATACCTAAAGACAAGGAATGACTGAAAAAGAATCGTTTAACTTAAGTTTAAGCCAAGCTTTATAAAAACGCTTATTTAATAAGCATAAACTTTGAATTACGAAAGTCTTTCCTATTCAAAACAACCATATCAACAGCATTCTTCTTATGTTCAGGGGTAGGGTGGGAATAACGTTTAGTCATGACGATTGATTTATGCCCTAATAGCTCTTGAACAGCGACTAGCTAAACGTCATTCATTACAAGTTCAAAATCAAAGAAAGTCTATTAAATATCTTCCATGGCCTTATAATTCATAGACTTTTTATTGCATGTATATCTGATACAAAAGAATAAATATCGTTGGTATTGTGACTACAACGTAAGGAGATTTGGGCCGCCTGGTCTTAAATAGTTAACCGTTTTAGATCGATTTAACGATTTTTTAAAATTTTGTTGATTTCTTCTGCTGGCCTAGCCAATAATACTCTCCCACTACTCTCGACAATTGGACGCTGAATCAAGTCAGGATACTTTATCATTAAATCTATGATTTCTGAATCAGACAAATCCTTTTTAGCAAGACCGAGCTCTTTATATACGTTTTCCTTTTTCCTCATAAGCTCTTTCGGTTGGATATTCAATCTCTTAATTAAATCGGTAAGCCTTTTCTTAGTGAAAGGTTTTTCATAATAGTTAATAGCCTCAAAATCTTTTCCTTTTTCATTCAATATTTTCATTGCTTTTCTGCAAGTAGTACATGTGGGTTTTATATATAATCTAACCTTCTCTTTTTTCATAATGCTTCAATAGTACCTAATGACGAATGAAAATATAAGCATTTTTCAGTTACATATTTATGACAAGAAAAAATATGGAGGACTGAAGTTCTTCGCTACATAAGAAATTATTAAAATATAGCGTCGACCTTGAGGCCGCCATAATGATCGTACACTTCCTGTCATGAGCTTATAATAACAACTTGTAATGCATTAGGGTTTTCGCTATGATTTACTTAATGAGAGAACTCGCACTTTATTTAATTGTTACCGCCTTAATGACCTGCCTTCTTTCGGTGCCAATCATAGCTGAAGAAGAAGACCTAGAATTCGAGCTAAATCATAATAAACAAGAAAATCCAGTTAATTTTTGGCGTTTTCAAATTTCCACTCCATCTAGAAAATCTGATTATCCACCATCCTTTCTATGGCATTCCGATAGGCCTTTTCAAGATGACATTCTTTCCCCTTATTTCGGTAACAGAATCGTTATAAAGAATAAAAGTAACGAAATAAACGATTGACAGAAAGAGTTTCCTCTTTGCTTAACACTTATCAATATTTAACAACTTTATTCCTAACAAACTGATTTGAAAATTTCCTTCACGAACTCTACTATATGCACGATGAATCTTTCGATTAAGAGAAAGAATGAGCGCTACTGTATGCTCAGCAACAGCAGCCAGTGAATAAGCGGGAACTCGAACAACTGTAAGTCCAAGCTTTTCGGAAGCTCTTAAATCAACATTATTAAAACCAGTACAACGAAGTGCGATTAACTTCGTACCCTGTTGAGACAGCTTTTTTAGAGCATCCGAACTCAAATCATCGTTTACAAACACACATACACATGGATATCCTACCGCGAGTATAGACGTTTCTGGACCAAGCTGAGGTTCAAAGAATGTTAGCTCGTGCTCAAACTTTTTATCTGCTGATTCCAAAAACTGCCGATCGGAAGACTTAGTGCTAAAGACTGCAACTTTCATTGACACCTTCCACTCATTATAATTAATTTAAGCTAATGTTTTTTCAATATATGCTTTTCACTCATTCAAAATTAGACATTTGGAGAAAGTAATATGAATGAAAAAGAACAACAATCAAAAGAACCTTCTACTGTAGACTCATCTCGATTTCATTTTCTAACTCCAGACTATGATCGTCCTCTCTATGAACTTTCTCAAGACCTAGAAAAAAGAATTATGGATAAGTTGAGCTTTCTTTATGACGAAGAAAAAGCTCACTCCTGCCTTAAAGAAATAGATCGGCTATTAAAGGTCTATTACGCCCATAAGTCTCCTGAAATGATTGATTGGGAAGAGAACTTCAATCCTCATAATAGGTTTACAGAAAAAGATATAATACTTATCACCTACGGAGACCTAATCACACAAGAGGGTGTACCTCCACTTAAAACCTTAACAGATATATGTGATACCTATTTGGAGGGAGTGATTAATACAATTCATATGCTTCCGTTCTTCCCCTATTCCTCGGACCGTGGCTTCGCCGTCATGGATTTTGAACAAGTTGATCCCAATCTCGGAACATGGGAGGACATTACTGACCTGAAAAAAGACTTTCGTCTCATGTTTGATGCTGTTTTTAACCACATATCTTCATACAGTGGATGGTTTCAGGAATTTCTGAACCAAAATCCTGATTACGTAGATTTCTTTGAATCATTTGACTCCGAAGATGCAATTCCTCCCGAGCAATTAAAGTTGATTACAAGACCCCGCACATCCTCTCTTCTTAGCCAATTCCGTACTCTTAACGGAAAACAATATGTCTGGACTACTTTCAGTCGAGACCAAATAGACCTAAACTATAAAAACCCCAAGCTTCTCACAATGATGATAGATATTCTCCTTTACTATGTGAGGAGGGGGGCTGACATTCTACGTCTAGATGCTGTAACCTATTTATGGAGCAAATTAGGTACTTCGTCTGCCAATTTACCAGAAACTCATACCGTTATTAAGCTCTTTAGAGACCTTCTCGATGCTGCCGCGCCTCACGTTGCTCTCATTACCGAGACAAATGTACCTCATGAAGAAAATATAGAGTACTTTGGCAATGGTAGTGACGAAGCTCAAATGGTATATAACTTTGCTCTAGCACCCCTTGTGCTCTATACGTTTTACACTGGCAACTCATCCAAGCTTACGGATTGGGCTGAATCACTGGGGAAGGTGTCAGATAAGGCTACTTATTTTAATTTTCTAGGTTCACATGATGGAGTTAGCCTACAAGGTGTCATAAATATCTTGAGCGAGAAAGATATTGAGGTAATAGAAAAAAAGGCTATTGAGCATGGCGGCCTTATTTCTTATAAAGACAATGGGGATGGGACAGTGAGCCCTTATGAAGTGGATATCACTTGGTATAGCGCCCTAAACCGAGAGGATTCGAAAGAACCTATTGATTTTAGAGTAAAACGTTTTTTGGCTTCAAGATCAATTGCACTGGTCATGATGGGAATCCCGGGGGTTTACCTGCATGGCTTATTGGGATCTAAAAACGACGCTGAAGCAATAACAGAGGGAAAGAGTGCAAGGAGCATCAACAGAAAAACATTTAACAAGAACGCCCTGATCGATGCTCTCTCTAACAAGAACTCAACCACTTTTAAGATTTCAAGTCAATTTGGCTCCA
>JALLOG010000125.1 GCA_027717645.1 Desulfobacterota bacterium AH_259_B03_O07 | reverse complement strand
AAATTGAACTTTTATTTTTTTTCTTTGTCTTGATACAAAGAAACAAAAATCAAGGCTGCCCAAAAATTTAGCTAAAAATCACCCACTCCGACTAAAAAATTTGAATACAGCCCCAACCCGCAAATTTTTTTTAACGTCTTCGTCTCTGATTTTCTTAACGCAATTTTTGGAAGGCCATTAAAATCCTTTCATTCCGAACAGTTATTCGCACTAGGGATGGCGATCCTACATTACCGTAGGAGCGGCTTCCAGCCGTGACCATGATAGCGACCTAAAAGTCACTGCTACATTTGATTGTTATCAGTAGCGGAGGACTTTAGTCCTCCATTCTAGTTCTGTAATACCAGATGCTATTATGCTATAACTTCTCCTTTTTCATTCAAACGATTCCCAATAAACTTGTCCTCGAACGTATCTATCGGGGGAAGCATTCGGGGACAAGCGTTATCGGGGATCTATGGCAAGTTTCTTCTTTTTCTTTGTTTTGATACAAAGAAACAAAAATCAAGGGCTGACAAAAAATCTTGTCATATCGAACGAATGTGAGATATCTATAATTTTAAGTTATTAGTTCTCTCAGTCACTTTGTTCCTTCGAGATGACATTAATGATTGTCACTTTTTTTAACGCTTCCGGAATTGATCTTCGCAATTTTTTGAATGCCCGTTTAAATCTTAAATTTTGTCGTCGAAATATCCAACATTTACAATGACAGCTGAGACTCTCGGTTTATATTTTGATACCCCGTAGCTTGCTATTGGGAGCTTCAATTTGTTATTGCCGATAGAATTAAAACGAGGTCGTGTTCTCGGGTAGAGCAATTTCTTTGGGTGTTTTTCTCTGCAGATGAAAGAGCCAGGCTGTTGAAATGAGTATTAGTGCCATGCCTGTAATTGTAATTGGTTCAAAAGACTGTTTCCAAATTAAGATGTCATAAGTAGCAGCGAAACCTATTTTAACGTAACCTGCCGCTGATACGTTTGGCGCTTCTCCCATGGCAAATGCCTTAGTCATTGCAAGCTGTCCGATGGTTCCCATTACGCCGACTCCTAAAAGCATCATAATTATAGTGCTGTCTCTAAGAACGGATAAATCAATATCATTACGAAATATAATTATTGATAGGAATGTTATTATAGTAGCAGTTCCAGAGAAATGAGTTACTATGACCCTCGGATCGATATCACGGAGTTGTCTAAGGCAAATCATTACAACCGCACCAGCAAATGCAGCGAAAAATGCTACAAAAGCAGCAAGATTTTTGGTTCGGAAATGAGGTTGTTCGATTAATAGGACTCCAACCAGACTAATAATAAGAATAATCCACAACTTGCCGCCTGATCTCTCACCAATGAGGTACCCAGCGAGCAATGCCACCATAATCGGTCTAGTTTCTGTCACAACTGCTACATCGGATATAGGGAGATGAGTAAGAGCATAAAAGGTGGCGAGCATCGCCGCACTTCCCATGAGACTTCTGAACCATAGGAGCGGACGATTTAGGAGAAATGGTATTATCCTGTAATGAGCCGCTAGGCAAGAAACAAATATAAAGGTAAAAAGCATCCTAAAAAATGCTATAAGCATCCAATCGCATGTCTCTCCAAGTGCATGGGCAAAAGCCCCCATAGTGGCAAAGGAAAAACCGCCCAAAGCCATCCAAAATAATGCTTTAGAATTGGAGTTGGTATTTACTTCAAAATTTAGTTTATTTAAAAATTTCATTTGTTCAGGTAATGGATTAGGAGGCTGATATTTATGGCTACTTTAAGACATTGGGTATTTGGTTGTTTATACATTTGAAAATTTAGAATAATTAAATTAAGAGCTATTTTTCGTATGAGGTATAAGTATTTGTTGCCTTTATCAATGTGATTACTTTTAACATGATCATTCCCGGCAGTCTGCTAAAAGTTTTCACCCGTAATTGCACGCACTCCGACTCGCTCAGTATAGACTCCGTGAAGCGATCTCATGGAGATTGCTTCGTCCCCGTCAACGGAGTTTATCCTGAGGCATCGAAGGGCTCAGGGTTTCTCGCAATGAACGCTATATCTTTCTGTTCTTAAGAAGTTACCCTGCAGCTTGCCGCAGGGAGCCTCATTTCTAATTTGTAAACTTTTTAGCAGGCGTATCACTATTGAGGAAATTTTTTGGGATTTATAAACTTATCTTTATCACTTAATAGATCTCCTAGATTGTTTATTACAAAATCGGGCATTATCTCAGTATCATCCAGATCTTCTGACTTTGTAGATCCTGAAAGCACGAGTATTGTTGATATACCAGCTGCTTTACCGCCCATGATATCAGTATCCAACCTATCGCCGATGATGGCAATGTTTTCTTTGGAGTCTAGGTGGTTTTTTGCAATTGCTACTTCAAACATTATTGCCTCTGGTTTCCCGGCTGTAATTGCCCTTTTTCCCGATGCTACTTCTATTGCTGCTAGTTCTGAGCCTGTGGCTGGAACATATCCTTCTTCGGAAGGAACGTTTGGATCGCGGTTAGTTGCGTAGAATAATGCTCCGTTTCTAATAGCAAGCGTTGAAATTTTTATCTCATCATAGTGAAATCCAGGGTGACCACCAATTATTACAAAGTCAGCCATTTTCGCTTCTTCACCTTCAACGAGAGCGAGTCCAATCCGATTAATTTCGCGCTTTAGCGCTTGCGTCCCTACGACGTAAGCTTTTTTCTGAATTAAATCTTGATGTTGGTATTTAATATAATGGGCAATAGCCATTATCGAAGTAATTATATCTTCCGGGTTTGATGGTATACCCATATTTTCAAGCTTTTTTACATAATCTTCGGGAGAACTTCTTGGGTCGTTCGTAAGATAAATCGTGGTTTTTCCGAGGCTCCTAAGCCTTAGGAGAGTTTCTTTGGCACCGCTAATTGGTTTTTCGCCAATGTAGACGACACCATCCAGGTCTATAAAAAAGGCTTCAAATAGATCTACAATTCTCATTATTTAATGAAATATTCGTTGAATAAATTAAGACTATAGGGACTTATATTAGAAAGAGGTTTAGTGATTTATGGATGTTATTCCCATATATGTTTCATTAGGAATTCTTGTTTATCCTGATCGGCGGCTCTGCGTTTGATCAATATAGTTTTCATCTCAATTTCCTCTATCATTTCAATGCCTATTAAGTTCAATATGTCCGTTGCTGCCTGTTTGTAACCTTCATAGAATTCCTGAGTCTCGCCTGCCGCTTTTACGGTGGACGAGTCTAGATAAAGAGCAATCGCCACTAACTCGGTGGGTACGTCTGGGTCGATTTCTAATGAATAGCCTTCCAAACCGTCGACTAAAATGTGTTTCTTCCACATTTCAGTGATTTTTTCAAGTTCCTCAATTCTCATTGATATTTATACCTCATATAACATTATCTCACGGCTTAGATTTTTATAACGGGTTAAGAATTATACAATATAAACCTTTAATTTAAAATGCATAATTTATCTTTTGCCAATGCCTAAGTCTTCGAATGGAATCACTTTCTTTCATTGAGAAGCTTGCTTGCCACAATAATATTATCCCGTCCAGCAGTTTCAGCAATTCTTACTGCCTCATCCAATGTTACGGATGAGGATATCGTTGATAGTTTGAGGAGCATAGGAAGATTTACGCCTGATATAACCTCAACCCTTTTATCCTCCAGAAAAGTAAGGCTTATATTAGAAGGAGTTCCACCAAACATATCTGTTACTAATAAGATTCCATCACCCTCATCGACTTTTTTGATTGCTTTTTTTATATTCTGAGTAAAGGCATCAGACTCTTTGCTTGGATCTAAAGACAGCCCTTCAATCTTCAAAGCCGGATTACCTGATATAACAAATTTTACGGTGGAAATAAGCTCTTGGGCTAATTTGCCGTGTGTTACAACCACAATTCCGACCATAGCAACCTCAGTTTTTCAAGATATCCCTATGCCTGACTCTTGGAGAATATTGTTTCAACTTCCTTGATATTTCATTCACTAGCACTACAGATCTGTGCTTGCCTCCGGTGCAGCCTAAAGCTATTGTTAAATTAGATTTCCCTTCATGCTCATATCTTGGTATTAGGAACTCAAAAAGATCTACCAACTTACCTACAAACATACCACAGTCTTCTTGCTTCGTAACAAAGTCTATAACTTCATCATCCAATCCGGTCAATTCTTTTAGATGTTCAATAAAATTTGGATTCTCTAGAAATCTCACATCAATAACTATATCCGCGTCATATGGATAACCGTACTTTGTTCCGAAAGACATTAAATCGACAGACATTGTTCTGGCCGAAGCCTTACCATATCTATCTTGGATAATATCACGCAACTGGTGAACGTTAAGAGATGAAGTATCTATTGAATTATCAGCGATTTTGCTAAGTTCTGAAAGCATTTCGCGTTCTTTCGCGATTCCCTCGAGAATCGAGCCGTTCTCAGAAAGGGGATGTCTTCTTCTCGTTTCTTTATACCGCTTTACAATAGATTCATCGGATGAATCCAGAAACAGTATCTCAAACTTGTTTTCTCTTTCCCTAAGCTGTCTTATAAGATTTAAAGAGGCTTCAAAGAAGGTTCCTTCCCTAGCATCAATAACAAGAGCCGCTTTGGAGATCTGTTCTGGCGAGGATGAACATAATTCAACGAACTTGGGTAGTAATGAAGGAGGAAGATTATCGACGCAGAAATATCCTACGTCCTCAAGTGCTTTTACCGCTGTACTTTTCCCCGAGCCCGACAGTCCACTTAGTATTACAATATGAGTCATTAATAAACCCTATTCAAGATTGATTTCCGATTTAAAAATGCAATTCTTCGACAGAGAAAACTTTACTATTTTTAATTAGCTGGTTCCTTACCGCCACCTCTACAACTGTTGCAGTATTTCTACCCGGGCTAACGGGTAGCACAAGATAAGGAAGTTCGATATCCATTATGTTATAGCTCTTCTGGTAGAGTCCTAATCTATCATAATCTTCTTCGCGATCCCATTGAGAAAGCTCTATGACCATATCAATCTCTCGTTTATCCATTACAGATGTAGTTCCGAATAAATCCTTTATATTTATTATGCCGATCCCTCGTATTTCCATAAGATGACGTATGTTCTCAGGGCCACTACCTATCAAATTTGATGCCCCAATCTGACTTATTTCGACAACGTCATCAGCTATGAGTTTGGATCCACGAAGTATTAAGTCGAGAGCACATTCGCTTTTACCAATTCCGCTTTTTCCGAGCATAAGAACCCCGAGTCTATGTATGTCAATGAGCACTCCGTGGACGCTTAGGAAGGGCGCAAGTCTCTCTTCAAGAATATTATTTAAACTGGGTATTAACCTTCCAGTATATAAATTGGTTATGAACAACGGGACATTTTTTTTTTCAAAAGCCTCTTTTAACAATTTCGGAGGCTTCAATCCCTTTGACATTATAAAACAGGGTATATCTTTTTCGGATAAGATATCTGAGACTTTTCTCTTTTTCTTGGGGGAAAGATTTTCAAAATAATTTACCTCAGTTCTTCCGAAGACTTGTATTTTCCCGTCCTCAAGCTGGATAATAGGGTCAATCATCCTGAGACCAGGCTTTTGGACCCTGTTTAATCCAATAATCCGTTTAAGGCCCTTTTTCCCAGTAATGATATCTAGTTCAAGTTTCCTACCCCATAATTTATACAGTTCTCGAACCTTAAACGGAGCGCTGGTACTAGTTTTTTGCATCTTCTTCGATGATTATTTCATATATTTGTTCTTGTCTATCCGCTTTGATAAGACGAGAGCGAAAATCGGGGTTTTTAAAGATCCTTGAAATCCTGGCCAGGAGTTTCAAATGGACTCCTGAAGAATTTTCAGGAGCAAGGAGTAGGATAAAAAGTTGGGTAGGGTTACCATCCAGTGATTCAAAATCAATACCATCTTTACTTCTACCAAAAGCTACAATAATATTTGAAAGCCCACTTATTTTACCATGGGGAATAGCGACTCCTTCATCTACCGCTGTGCTACATAATTTTTCTCGTTCTATGAGGACCGAGACCAGATTGTCTTTGTTTAAAACAGGATAGATCAAGACTACTTGTTCAGCTAGTTCCTGAATTACCTCCGGTTTGGTTTTAGCGGCGAGGTTAGAAATCACAGATTCTTTTTTTAAAACATCTACTATTTCCATGACTTTAATCTCGGCAACTATGGTTCTATTAATCCTATTTTTCCCCCTTTACCTTTATATAAAACATTCATAGCCTCTGTCTCACTATTTGTAAATGCTATAAAGCCCAGTTCAGATACTTTAAGTTGTAGTAACGCTTCTTCCATTGACATAGGTTTTTTCGGTAATTTCTCAAACATCAAGGTATCAAAATTCTTGTTCTTGCTGAGCTTAGATGCTTTAATCCGTGGTTTTGTCTTTAAACTTTCTCTTCTTTTTGTTCTGATCTTCCTATCGGTCTGTTTTTTTAATTGTTTTATTATTGTTTCAATTGCTCTATCGATGGCAGAGTGCATATCTTCGCTTTGAACTGATGCTGTAGCTTTGAAATTACCACTGTTGATTATTAGTTCAGCAGTGTTTCTGAATTTTTCTACTGTAAGAATAAACCTCAATTCAGAAGGTTCTCTATCAGCCCTAATATATCTTTCTATTCTCTTTGTCTTTTTTAATACGTATCTTTTAAGATTCTCTAATTTTAGTTGGTCTTGTATATGTCTTGTCGTTACAATTACTTTCATACTAATTTGAATCCTTGGTGACCGTTCTTTGAGATGAAGAAGGAATGTTAAGTACTTTTCTGTATTTCGAAATGGTTCTGCGGGCAACCTTTATATTTCTTCTTTCTAGAATCTTTGATATGTCTTCATCGGAATAAGGACTTTCTGGAATTTCAGTAGCAATTATTTCTTTAAGTATCGATTTAACTTTTTCAAAGGAGATATCGGGGCCATGCGATGTTTCTATTTTTCGTGAAAAAAGTGATTTAAGTTCGATTATACCCTGTGGTGTATAAATGTATCTTCTGCTTGTTATTCTACTGACTGTCGACTCATGTACGTCTACATCTTTATCATGAGCGATATCTTTCAATCTTAACGGTTTTATATAGTCCGTGCCATACTCAAAGAAGTCTTTTTGATAATCTACAATTTTCGTAATTATCTTTCTCATCGCTGTATCGCGCTCTTCAAGACATTTTATTATCCTTTGAGCTGACTGAAGCTTTTCTTTGATGTATTTTTTCGTTTCCTCTGTAAGTTTTCCCTTGTTGATGAGATTCTTATAATAATGGCTTACCCTTACTTTTGGAAATTCACGGTTTAACTGTATTTGCAAACCATCTCCGACTTTATAAACGAAAAAGTCAGGAACAATATATTTCTCTGAATCTTTTTTGTAAAAGGGTCTCCCCGGTTTGGGCTCAAGCGTTAAGATAACGGATACAGCTTTCTTAACCAATTCTTCAGATACTCCGAGGTTCTCTGCAATTTTTTTAAATTCCTTCTTGCTTACATTCTCCAAAAAACTATTAACCACCCTTATTTCTATGCTGTCGGCCTGGTAGCCAATGTCTTCTAATTGAATTTTAAGCGCTTCATTTAGATTTCTTGCACACACGCCGGGTGGATCAAATGAAGTTTGAATCTTTTTTAATACGGATTCAATCAGATCGATATAACCTTGGTCGTTTTCGATCAGTTCATTATATAGATCGATTCTTTGTTCCTCTGATATTGTTTTATTCTGTATATTGTCGTTTGTCTTAGGTTTAGTCTTGATCAAATCTATAGCAATCTCTTTCATGTCAACTTCGAGATAACCGTCTTCATTCGTATTTCCAATGATTAGCAAGGCAACTTGTTGTTCATCGGTTGATAAATCAGAGAGTTTCAGCTGCCATCTAAGGTAATCAAGAAGTGATTCGGAGCAATGTAAAGTGTTTTCCCATGAAAGTTCATCATCGCCCTCGCTATTTGAATCTTTTAAATAAGGCACTTCTTGCTCATTTGTCCTTAACAGATTTTTGTCCTTAGGTGTAAGGTTTATTACACTTTCTAATAGGTCGTTGTTATTGTCGTCAGTGTCCTGAGCTTCTTCTTCTAAGGCCGGATTTTCTATTAGTTCTTGTTCAAGATATTCTGAGAGTTCAATTGTTGTCATGTGGATAAGCTTAAGAAAAAGCTGCAAATCCTGTGTTAGAATTAGCCGCTGTTGTTGAAGTAGCTTTGGAGTGATTCTTAATTCAATTGGACTCATAACCTGACTCCAAAAATTTCGATGTAAATATTTAAAGAATACACACTAGATAGATTAAATCTTATTTCTAAAAAATTCCAGTATTCCAAGATTTTAGGATAAATTTTTTATTCTGACCAGATTGCGATAAAATCATACTCACATATAATTCACAGTAAAGGAAAACTGAAGATATTTTAGGCAAATGGAATTACAAACTATTGGGAAAACAATTCTTATTTTGGGGATTTTTTTAGTTATATTAGGATCACTAATCTTATTTGGATCAAAGATTCCGTTAATCGGGAAATTGCCGGGTGATATTTATATTAAGCGAGATAGCTTCACCCTTTACTTTCCTATCGCATCATCAATTCTCATCAGTATTATAATCACCATCTTACTTATTCTTATTTCGAGTAAGAAATAGTCATCAGCATGAAATTAATGAACAACCAAACAACGAGCTGTAGTGTATCTAAATGTATAAACATATTCCTTAAGGTCAATGACATTAGAGAGTTTCCTCTCTGAACAGGCAAATAACCCGCAACCCGTCATTTCTGTATGTGTCAATTATTTCGAGGAGAAAATTTAGCAATATTTATTCAAACTAAGTAGAACTTTTATTTTTTTACTTTGTCTTGATACAAAGTAACAAAAATCAAGGGCTGACAAAAAATTAGGATTTATTAAATCAATTCCTACAGCTAAAAATATTTAGCTTTTATTAACTGATGCCGAATCTTCATATCCTTTGATTC
>JALLOG010000124.1 GCA_027717645.1 Desulfobacterota bacterium AH_259_B03_O07 | reverse complement strand
CTATAAATTCAAGGAATAAGCGAAGATACTCCAATCATTGCTCTCTACTTAACGCATAATTTGGGATAAACTATCAAAGAAATTAATGAATACCATAATTACAAAACTTCACAAACATTAAAAATTTAATTACGATATTGATATTAAGAAAATTAACAATCCTCTTTAAAGTAGTTAGTCAAAAATGTTTGGCAACGGAGTAAAACTTACTGAGATCTTAGGGATAGAAATCTGGGTTGACTTTTCGTGGCTAGTAATATTTGCACTGGTTACATGGAGTCTTGCCGGGGGTTTCTTCCCTCACGAATACCCCGGCTTATCCTCGGTGACTTATTGGATAATGGGTGCCTTTTCAGCTGTACTGTTATTTATATGCGTTCTCTTACATGAACTTTCACACTCTTATGTTGCACAAAGATCGGGTATCTCAGTACCCAGAATTACGCTATTCATATTCGGTGGCGTAGCACAAATAGCTGATGATCCCAAAAACGCAAAGACAGAATTCAATATCGCTGTTGCAGGACCAATCTGTAGCTTTTTTCTCGCTTTAGTTTTTTGGATCCTGGCGAAATCTGATTTTGTTGCTTCAAATGTTCAAGTCCTTGCTATATTCGAATATCTAGCCTTTATAAACGTGGCACTAGCCATTTTCAACTTGGTACCTGGTTTTCCACTTGATGGAGGAAGAATACTAAGGGCTTATCTATGGGACAGGTGGGGTGATGTAAGAAGGGCGACACACACTGTGAGCCGTATTGGAAGCTGGTTCGGAATAGGCTTGATTGTTTTAGGACTTCTGAGCTTCTTCAGAGGAAATTTTGTGGGAGGAATATGGTTCGTATTTATTGGGATATTCCTAAATCAGGCTGCAAAGTCGGGATATCGTATGACTTTGGCCAAGGATGTACTTTCAGGAGTAAAAGTAAGGGATCTCATGACAGCCAAAGTCATTTCAGTATTGGCGTCAATTACTATAACCGAGCTAGTCGAGAATTACTTTCATCATTATATCTTTATTAGTTTCCCGGTTGTAAATGAGACAGGCGAACTATTGGGCTTAGTCTCAGTAAAACAAGTAAAAGGCGTTCCACAGGAAATGAGGAATCAAGAAACCGTGGAAAATATAATGATGGAGTCCTCCAATATTAACGTACTTAATCCCGAAGACGAGGCTTTAAGTGCGGTCAGCCTTCTTATGAAAGATGAACTTGGACGGGCCCCCGTTGTAGAAGATAAAAAACTGGTAGGTATATTGACGAGAAGAGACATAATGACATTTCTTTCCATCAAGTATGACCTTGGTACCTAAGTTTAAAGACTATGGCGCCCAAGATAGTTTTGGCCTCTTCTTCTCCAAGAAGGATAGAATTACTCAAGAAATTGGGTTTAGGGTTTAAAATAGTCCCACCAAAGGTGGAGGAAAAACATATACATGGAGATCCCCTGTTGATTTTGTCATAAGAACATCTAGGAAAAAGGCATCTTCAGTATCTTCTAAATTAAACGGTCATTATATAGTTATTGGGGCGGATACCATAGTTGTGATTGATAAAGTGATACTGGGTAAACATAGGGACGAGGGCGAGGCTAAATCAATGCTTCTAAGACTTTCAGGGAGAGAACACCAAGTTATTACCGGAACTTCGATCGTAAAACCAAAAAAAGAGATATTATATAGTGAATGTGTTGAAAGTAAGGTTAAGTTTAAATCCCTTGCCCCTTTGGAAGTAGAAGGTTACATTAAAGCATCGGAGCCAATGGATAAGGCAGGAGGATATGAGGCACAAGGGATCGGAGCTTTCATGATAGAGAAAATACATGGCTCTTATACAAACGTGGTTGGCCTTTCACTTTCTCACCTAACAGATGCTTTTAAAAAACTAGAAATTTTGAGACCCTTTGCAAAAGATGGAAGTAATTCAAAATCTAAAAAGTATACAGAAGAGAATTAAAAAAGCGGCGCTTAGGGCCGATAGAGACCACAAACGAATAAGAATTGTAGCCGTTACTAAAAATGTTAAGCCAGAGAAAATTGTTCAGGCTGCAATGGCCGGCGTGGATAATTTTGGAGAAAGTTATGCCCAGGAGTTGAGAGATAAACATGCCCTTGTTGAAAAGTCCCTCGGAAGAAAAGTTAATTGGCACTTTATAGGGCGTATTCAGAGGAATAAGGTGAAATACGTCGTAGGAAGCGTTGAACTCATACATTCGTTGGACAGCATCAAAGTTGCCGAAGAGATGAATAACAGAGCCGACAGGTTAGGGATAAATGTCCCGATCCTGATAGAGGTGAATGCTGGGGAGAAATTTAAGGGTGGAGTAAAGTTTGAAGGGGTCCCGGAATTCCTCGGTGAACTAAGAAGACTTCCTCATCTAAATGTAGAAGGGCTTATGATAATGCCCCCTTATTTTGATGATCCAGAAATGGCCAGGCCACATTATAAGGATCTAAGGGAGCTTCGAGATAAACTACAAAAGGGGCATCCAGGTTTAATAGAGCTTTCAATGGGTATGAGTGTTGATTTTGAGGTCGCTATCGAAGAAGGTGCAACGATTGTAAGAATTGGGACAGCGATATTCGGATCAAGGGCTCAATAAAATCTGAATAGAGCTTTACAAGCAGCCTTAATTAAGTGAATATAAACCTGGGAAAAAATGCAAAGATTAGGATTCATAGGGGCTGGCCATATGGGGGAGGCACTTTTAAAGGGGCTTCTTTCATCTGGAATCTATAAAAGTGATTGGATATTGATGAGTGATGTAAATCCAGAACGACTCAATCTACTTTCTTCAAATTACCATGTGAAAACAACAATCGATAATAAATCAGTCCTCAAGGATTCTGATTTTATCATTCTAGCGGTAAGGCCGGATGTAATTGGTAATATTCTAAATGAAATTAAGGGACTCTTGAACCAAAGGAAAGTCATAATTTCTATTGCAGCAGGTATCCCTACATCATTTATATCTGAAAAAGTAAAAAAGAGGATAAAGATCGTACGAGTAATGCCCAATACTCCTGCCCTTGTACTGATGGGAGCATCCGTACTCTATTTCAACCCATTATTAAATAATAGGGAAAGAGAAATAGTGAAGAAAATTTTCGAATCAGTAGGAACTGTAGACGTTGTTGAAAATGAGAAGCTACTTGATGCGGTAACGGGACTTAGTGGAAGTGGTCCTGCATATGTAGCAATGTTTATCGATGCTCTATCAGATGGTGGAGTAAAGATGGGTTTGCCAAAACATACGGCACTTAGACTCGCAGCCCAAACTGTCTTTGGAACAGCTAAACTTCTTTTAGATGGCGGGCTCCATCCAGCAGAAATTAAAGACAGGGTATCGTCTCCTGCTGGCACAACTATTGAGGGAATACACCAGTTAGAAATTCATGGTTTCAGGGGAAGCGTCATTTCAGCAGTTGAAGCCGCAGCGCTTCGTTCCAAAGATCTATCCAAGGAGGAAAAGTGATGAGCTTACTTGGCAACCTAATTGGCGCACTTGCAACAGTTGTCGATATATTGCTAAACGTTTATATGTGGATGATAGTCGCGAGAGCTATAATATCCTGGGTCAGCCCGAATCCATATAATCCAATTGTAAATTTTCTAGTGGTTGCAACTGAACCTGTCCTGAGATACGCAAGAAGAATAATTCCTCTCATAGGTGGAACTATCGATCTTTCGCCGATTCTAGTATTAGTGGCAATAGTATTCCTGAGACGATTTCTAGTACAAACCCTTCACCAATTAGCAACCAACCTTAGTGCGGGTGCATTTTGACAAACCCACCCAATAAGTCTTCTATTAAAATTGAAGTCCAGGTCCAGCCAAAATCTTCGCGTGACGAAGTCATCGGATCTGTGAATGGAAGGTTGAAGGTTAAAGTTTCAGCAACCCCTGTAAGAGGAAAAGCCAATCGGCGGCTGAGGGAGTTGATTTCCCGATTGTTTGCTGTTCGAAAATCCAACGTAAAAATAATCAGAGGTGAAACATCAAAACTAAAACTACTTCGAGTAGAAGGGCTTTCGATGGATAAAAAAGATTGGTTTAATAAAAACTTTTCTATTTAATACGGTTGTACCGGAAATTAAATTTTCATCAACTTCTAATATTTTCGTTAATTATCTACTCTAACTGGTATAGGTGATTAAACTGCCTAGAATTCCCATTAAAGGAAATCATATACATTATTTAATTGGTGATGATTTTAATAAAAGCCGCCCCACAGTCGTGATGATCCATGGAGCGGCTCAAAGCACGGCCACATGGGAATATCAGATAGGCGCTCTAAAAGATCATCCTAAATTCAATCTAATAATCATAGACCTTCCAGGACATGGAAGATCCGTAGGAATTAGCTTTCGAAGAATCATGGATTATTCTGAGTTTTTAAAGCATTTTTGCGATGAACTTAATTTAAAAAAACTCATACTTGTTGGTCACTCAATGGGTGGTGGAATAGCCCAGATCCTTACACTCAATCACCCTAACAGGGTCTGTGCATTGGTACTAGTTGGCACAGGCTCCAGGCTACGCGTTGCAAAAGAGACCCTAACCGCCGTTAAATATGACTATGAAACCTTCTGCGAAGTTGCTCCATCACGTGCATTCCCTGAACACTCAGCTGAGGAATTAAAGGAAAAATTTAAACAGGGCCTTCTGACAACCCCCCAGGAAGTTTCATACCAGGATCTAGTTGCATGCGATGAGTTTGATGTCATGAATGACGTTAAGGAGATCGGTGTTCCCACACTCATAATCTCTGGAGATCAGGATATCCTAGCCCCCGTAAAATATGGAAAATATCTTGCCAATCAAATAGAGGGCGCTAAACTACACATTATAAAGAAAGCCGGGCACTTTATGATGCAAGAAAAACCAGAGGAATTTAATAGAGTGCTACTCAATTTTCTTGAATCGTTGGATTGATTTTCCACTTTTCCGTTTATCCTCGATATTTAACATTTTAGCATTCATAACGAATTCATTAGCAAAATCGGATAGGTTCTCTTGATGATATAGGCATCAAAGTTTATAAAATTAACGAGGTTTAAGTAAAAAAGTAATTTCTATAATTATTGATATTTACTATTCTAAGTCCCTTATTACTCTGTTTTTTCGGTAATTATCCTTGAAATTTGTTATAATAGTTATTATTTATAATATAAAAACTTTGATGGGGAGATAAATGAAGCTTTTAGGAGTTATTATTCTTATTATTATTGTTAATGCAACATATTCCCACTCTCAAGAAAATAATGCCTCGACCAGCTCGAAAGAAGACAGCGCTACTCAACAATTAATACCGGATGGCTTTGTTTTTCTAGATAGCGAAAATATAGACAATACTACATCTTTCATTGAGGAAGATATTGAATTAAATCAATTACTAATTACTAATTCAATAACTCCATCAAAGGAATATAACTACATAGAAGAGATTAAAAAGAATAAAAAAGAAGACTCCGTAGTAATTTGGAGTGGTGTCCTTCCTTTTATAACTATTCCTAATAGGACCGATGAGGAAGAAGAAAGTGTTTTTTCTAAAGATAGTGCAGCATTCTTCTTCCATCTAAAGAAAAAGTTTTAGAATACTGAAGTATTCGAAAACCTTTATTACTCATTCCTTTACTCCACTTATTCTTTTGTTAGAATAATGCAAACCCAAACACGGGAGTAAAGCAAATGAGAATTTCTCTATTAGGCGGAACCGGTGATATTGCGGAGGGATTGGTCCTCCGCTGGTCAAAAGTCGGTCACGAAATATTTATAGGTTCCCGGAGTGAAGAAAAAGCAAAGGGCATTGCGGCCCAATATATTGAAAAGCTTGCAGAGCGAGGAATCAAATGCAACATACACGGCATGCCTAACGCAGATGCTGCCACGGCATCAGAGGTAGTAATTATTAGTATTCCCGCAGAGTACGCAGTAGCGACTGTTGAATATGTCCGAGACAGTTTAACTGATCAAATAGTTGTTACACCCGTTGTGCCCATGGTAAAAAAGGGAAAAGCTTTCTATTATACTCCTCCTTCCCAGGGGTCTGCAGCGTTAGAAATCAAAGAAGTACTCCCTGAGGGGGTAAGATTGGTTTCTGCATATCATAACCTTCCAGCAAAAGAACTGAGTGAAATTGATTTAGAGCTCGACTATGATGTTGTAATATGTGGGGATGATGATGAAGCAAAGGGTGTAGTCAAAAAACTAACAGAAGAGATGCCGAATTTAAGAGTCCTTGACGCCGGGCCACTCGATGCCTCATCGATGATAGAAGCATTAACGCCTTTGATTGTTAATTTAAACGTGCGACACAAACCCCAGCATTTCTCTGTGAAATTTGTTTAATTCAAAATCTTGGGCTCATTCCCCCATTATTTGGAGTATTATCGTTCTTGTCCTCGGTCTGTTATCAAAATCAACTACTACAATCTGCTGCCAAGTACCAAGAAGGGGTTTCGAAGATGAAAACGGAATCGTCAAAGAAGGTCCTAATAGTGAAGCTCTTATGTGTGAATAGCCATTTCCATCACCCCATCGAGCATCATGGTCATAATGTATATCTTTTGGGGCAATCCTATCGACTGCAACTTGGAAATCTCTAATTGCTCCACTCTCATATTCAATTGTTGTAACACCGGCAGTAGAACCAGGAATAAAGACTGTTACCACACCTGAAGAAATTCCGGATCCCTTCAATGCTTTACCTATATCATCTGTAATGTCTACCATATCAGTATCACCTGTGGTATTGAGACTAAAATCAAATGTTTTTACTGACATTTTGTTCCTCCTACAATAGTTTCAATTGGGTGGGCTTTTCAAGCGGTTTGGCATCGAAACCTCTTTTTTGAAGAGTCCTAGCAAACTCGATACTAAAACCCCCAACTAGATATACCTCCTCAGGTCTTACAACTTCTACAAATTGAATCAGCTCATCATAACCACAATGATCACTGAGCGGGAATGCCTCATCAGCTCTGAATACTGATTTAACCAAAAGCCTTTCCAACGCCCATCCCATGACAACACCAATACGTTTAGTTTCTATTTTCTCAAGTAGATCTGAATCTCGACTGTATGGTGGAAAAACAAGTACCTTGCCCTCAATTTGGGTTGGATTAAATTTCTGGTAATTTGAAAATTTGACACCAAATTCTTCATAAATCTTTATAACTTTATAAATAGAATCGTTGATACTTAGGCTATATCGCTGATCGCCCAGAATCTTTACGAGATCTTGAGCCTTACCTAGGGGATCAACTAACAGTACAGGAACATCACCTTCGGCGAGAGTGTTATCAATGAAATTTGTGAGCGACTCCATTACCTCTTGAGTATGGGGAAAAATGTAATTAGGCAGTCCATAACGACATTTCATAACTAGGACATCGCAATGTCTGGCAACAGCTTGTTCTGTAGTTTCACTCGGCCTAATTTTTAAGTCTCCTGTGTATAACATACTCCTACCATCAAAATCCACTACCACTTGAGAAGAACCAAGTATATATCCAGAAGGAATAAGCTCAATCTGAACCTTACCAAGACTAAATGGTCTGAAAAAGGGACATGGCAAAACCAAAGATTTTTTAACCTTTTTTCCTAAAAGCTTGATTGTCTGGGGAGTGGCAATTATTTTTTTATGCGCCGCAAAATTGTTAAATTTTGCGTTTGAAATGAATGATAGTGGAACCTTCTTTTTTGAATCAAACCAAAGATCTGTTTCCCTGAGGTGAATTCCATCGTTATAAACAATCATCACTTAAAAACTAGTCTACGATTAGGAAGAAATTTTGCAAGTTTGTAATTAGACATTCTAATATATTTAATTATCACTTTCTATATTAATAGCTCATAAGTCTTCAATTTCATTAAATGTAACAACAGTTTGAAGCAAATTTTCCATTCTGTTAGACTTTCACGATGGCAAAGAAGAGAATAACAAGGGTATATACTCGTACTGGAGACGAGGGTCTAACGTCCCTAGTCGGGGGAAAGAGGGTAAGAAAGGATTCTCCACGTGTTCAAGCGTATGGTGATATCGATGAACTTAACGCATTACTTGGGATAGCATATGCCCAAGCTAAAGATGACGATATAAAAAAGACTACATTATGGATCCAAAACGATCTGTTCATAATAGGCGCCGATCTCGCAAGTCCAAAAGAGATTCAGGTGCCAAGAATAAATCAACAGAGAATAAAAAAACTTGAAGAATCTATAGATAAATTTCTTAAAGAACTCGAACCACTAAAAGAGTTCATAATACCAAGTGGTAGCCCTGGGGGCCAGTATCTACACCTTGCAAGAACTGTTTCAAGGAGGGCTGAGAGACAAATAGTAAAGCTCAGCAAGGAGGAAGACATAAATGAAAGCACGCTTAAATACATGAACAGACTATCCGACCTTTTATTCGTTATGGCAAGAATTGAGAACAAGAGAAGCAACTTCGAAGAAACCTACGTCGATTTTAGGAAATAAATTTCATTATGCCCATTCCAGAAAACTACATTGTGAATCCGAAAATTGAGGAATATCTAACGAGACTAACAGCCGAGGATGACACTATTTTAAACGAGATGGAAAATCTTGGAAAAGAAATAAACTTCCCTATCATAGGTCCCCTTGTTGGAAAGCTGCTCTCTCAACTTGCCCTAACTATAAGTGCTAAAACGGTTTTTGAAATGGGCTCAGGATTTGGTTACTCGACCTACTGGTTTGCCAAAGCAGTAGGTGAAGGAGGTACTGTATTTTTTACGGATCTGTCTGAAACCAATTCTCAACTAGCTCAGGATTTTTTCAGACGTGGTGACATAGATTCAAGGATTAAGATTGAAACGGGTGATTCTTTAAAAACACTAGACGATAGTCCAGGAGAATTTGATATTATTTTCAATGACATCGATAAGGAGCACTATCCGTTAGTAGTCAAGAAAGCATATAATAAACTAAGACCAAGGGGGCTTTTTATTACCGATAATGTTCTTTGGTTTGGTAGGATTCTGTCGGATGATAATTCTCCAAGCACAAAAGGGGTAAGGGAATTCACAAGACTTCTTTTAGCGGAAAAAGGCTTCCTCACAACAATAATTCCAATTAGAGACGGTATATCTTTAAGCCTTAAACTGTAAATGATTGTAATAAGAAACTCATTAATAGCCACAAATTTCAATAGGGCAAACCGTAAAATATGGAAAATCTGACAAAGGCTTCACAAAATAAAAAAGACTACGAGGGCATTAAATCTAGCTACAGCAG
>JALLOG010000123.1 GCA_027717645.1 Desulfobacterota bacterium AH_259_B03_O07 | reverse complement strand
GCAAAACGATACAATCGCTTCCAGAATATAAACCCATTTTATGCATAAACCTTTTATATTCTAAATATCTCAAAAATCATCGCTTTTGTCAATGATATACCACGAGTTGGGATGAGTTGGTGGTTGGAAAGCAATAAGAAAGCCCCAGAGTGAATAACCGGAAGGTAGAAAAACCCCGGGGCTATAAAAACTTAGGAAGGTGGAACATTATAAGTATAACCCCCAAAATAGGAATTTTGTTTAAAGATTGCGAAATGCATTTCGTAATCTTTTTTTCATATATTTTCTTAGGGATAGCCCCATGCCACAATTTTAAAATAACCCCACATGAATTTGTGCCACATGTGTTGCTGGACCTACCATATAAAGTATTTGGTTAAATTGTTAAAGTTACTTTGGGGTATGTGTTCCTGTGTATTTTGCTGGTGGTTTTATTGCTAAATTGCTACGGGGAATCTACGGGGTACACCCAGGGAGTGCCCAACCTACCCCCCTCCCCATGCGCTAGGATTCCTAACCGCTTGTGGCTCAAACAAAAAAACTTCCAACGGTAAATTGATGCTAACTTCTCAGGCCTATTTAGAGTCTCGCTTTCTCAAGTAATTTCTTGACTATTCTTCAAATTTCGTGCTATAAGTAAATAAGGGCCTTTAGATTATTACTGTTGCATAAAGGTAGGAGGTGCTTGGTAAGTCTTATGGCTTCTGTAGAGACTTTGTCCTATCGTTCCTTACCATTGATCGTAGAACCTACAACCCACCAGGGTTCCAATGATTTCAATACTCTTTTTAAAAAGTATCGGAAGCATTTGAAACAGCAGCTACAGCATCACGGAGCGCTGCTGTTTCGTGGCTTTCGATTACAGTTGATTTCTGATTTTGAACAGTTTGTGGATGCTTTCTTCACTGGTAGTCAATCGCTATCCTATACAGGGGGCTTCTCTAAGCGCGATCGAGTTACTGAAGGAGTTTATACTTCAACTGAGTTTCCTTCCTATATTCCTATACAGTGCCACAATGAAATGGCATACTTTAAGGAGATTCCGCGCTATATCTGTTTTTTCTGCCACACAGCACCCAAAAAAGGGGGAGAGACACCAATCGCGGATTGTCGAAGGGTATTAAGGAGTCTCGACCCAGAGCTGCGCAGTCGATTTGAGAAAAAAGGGATAAGTTATAAGCGCCACCTAACCTCCGGTTCGATTACCATTTACTCCTTTCGTCAAAGGTTTCGACAGACTTGGCAAGATGCATTTGAGACAGACGATAGGGAAACAGTTGAATCTCATTGTCGTGCGCAAGGATTAAGTATACGGTGGGATCGGTTCGGTGGTCTGTTGCTAATAAATACCCTTCCTGCAACACGTAAGCACCCTGAAACGGGGGAGAAAGTTTGGTGCAATCAGGCACATATTTTCAAGCTTGTACCAGAGAACGTGGGGTGGATTTTAAGTGTGACAGCTAGAATCATTGACTTACTAGTTGGTAAGGGGAGTAGGGCTCATGACTCGTTCTTTGGAGATGGGACCCCTCTGTCAAGGAGTGATATTCGTGCCATTCTCCAAGCCTTTAGAGACAATACAGTCATTTTCCCTTGGCAGAAGGGAGACGTCATGGTGCTTGATAATTATCTTGTGGCACATGGTAGAATGCCCTTTAAAGGACCGAGGAAAATATTTGTTGCTATGCGATAACGCCACTGAGTAGATTGCGGCCGTTCATAAATAGTGTCAGTATCAAAACATGGAAGTGGCTGTTTTAGATAAATAAAAATTCATTAATTCTATGGATCTAAAACTGTTTACTAATTACAATGATATTGCACTAAAGATTATTCAGGGGTATGGGGTATACCCGACCAGTGCCCAACCCACCCCCTAGGGGTACTGTACATAGTCCCATTCGCTCGTGGCTCAAACAAAAAAACTTCCAACCCTTAATTGGCATAAGTAGCTTAATTGTTGATTTTTAACAGTAAATTGTGCGATAATGAGAACATAAGAGGTTTACGTATAAAATGGTTTTAAAGCAAGGGAGGTGGTGCCTATGATTGTTTCTTAGTGTTATTCAATTTCGTTTATTGAAAGGTTTATGCATAAAATGGGATTAATGATTTTATACAAGGAACTTGGGTTACGATAAGAGGAAATGAAGCCTATGGCGAAGTGGATAAGGCAAAGGATTTTCTTGATAGCTGGGAAGCTCCCCAAGAGTGATAGGGGTTTTATCTTAAGGCTTTAATAAGACTGTGCCTAAAAGTAGTAGTATGATGAGGCAAAAAAGAATGCGCGGGACCATGGTCTGTGTCGTAACATAGCAAGGGTGGAAATGGAGGTAGAGAGTAAACGGGACAAAGGAGTAATGCACCTATAAGACCAATTTTACTCAATAACAAGACAGAAGTGGGAGCAAGTTGGATTTAAGGATGAGGTTGAGGGCAAAAAGCAGTTTTTTAAAAGGAAATGGGTCTTTAGAGAGAAAACTTTTGTTGACAAGAGCTTTTTTGTTCAACAATGAGAAAATTAGGGGTTTATGGATAAGATGGGATATCTATGTAGCTTTGTGCTTTGCCACCCTGGACTCACGAAATATGGAGAAGAAGAGAAAAGTTCATCGTGAAGAATTACTGAACGAAGTGCATTACCCTAAGGAGGTATTTGTTATGAAGAGGTTACTGTCATTCTTAGTGATTTCTGTAATGGGGGAACAACCGTGAGAACGCTCATAGTAGGCATCAACCTCGGTCCGCATGACACTGCAATCTTCGTGGCTGACCCCGAGCGGCGGGACCGGTTCGCCATATCCACCGAGCGGTTGACTCGATTCAAGCACGATTGGCTGTATCCCCTCGATGCCTTCCGCCGCTATCTGGGACATGCGAACCTCGACCCTCGAAGCGTCGAGCGCCTCATCGTCGCTGATTGCTACAGGACGAACCGCGGCCGACCGGCGGTCGATCGCACCTACGAGTTCAGGACGCTCCTTCGCCAGCATTTTGGGGAGCCCTACCTGAAAGGTTATGAAGACAAGCTCGACGCCTTACTCGCCCAGTCTAACCTCGGAAAGCTCCTCTCGCTGCTGAAGACAGCGAGCGGCCGCCGCTTCTTAGCCGCCGGAATCAAGAGCCTGCTCACCCGAAGCACTCTGAACAAGGACGAGATACGCGACTGGATCTCCAACGTGTTGATGATCGACCAAGAGACCGCCCAGAAGATTATGGATCCCGTATACGAGCCCCTGGCGTTTCGGACACTCGAGGAAGACGTTCAGACCGATCTTCAGCTGCTGTTTCCCGACGCGCGGATCGACTGGGAGTACCACGACCACCATCTTTGTCACGCAGTATCCGCCTACTATTCGGCGCCCTTCGATCGATCGCTCGTCGTCACGACCGACCACTGGGGAGACACATACTTCACAAAGGTCTTTACAGCTGACGAGCGTGGGATCGAGGAGGTTTCGGGTTCCCGGGTCGTTATGCTCGATATTATCGCCGACAAAAACGGGATGGCGCGGCCCGACGACGTCGCCTTCGGTAGCCTATCGGGCCTGTACTCGCAGGTCACCAAGGCGCTTGGATTCAGGATGAATTGTGACGAAGGGAAGGTTGAGGCGCTGGCAGCCTATGAGGACTGGGACAACCCGTTCTACGAAGAGCTCTTGTCCGTGGTCACCCTCGACGAAGAAAAGCTGGAGTTCTCGATGGACCGTGCCCGCGCACGGGACCTGGTCAGGAGTCTCGGGCGCTATGTCGACCTGCTGGGAAGGGAGAAGGTTGCAGCGGCCACCCAGAGATATCTGGAGTCCTTTACTATACGGTACGTATCTGCTGCCATGGAACGCACCGCTTGCCCTAATCTGTGCATGAGTGGTGGCGCTGCAGCGAACGTCGTGGTGAACATGAAGCTCTTCGAGTCCGTTTGCGGCCAGCTCCACGTGTCACCCGCCATGGGGGATGACGGCGCTGCGGAGGGCGCTGCGCTCCTGTCCCTTCGAGCCCACTACGCCACGGAGAAACTGGGGTGGCTGAAGGGTGTCGCGTTGCCCTATTGGGGTACCTCTTACACGCGGGGGGAGACGCAGGAGTTCCTCGAGGCCCACAGCGAGGCACTAGAGATCGAGGACCTGGGAGACCGCTGGCCCGAGGTCGTTGCTAGACGCATTGCCGGAGGACAGATCGGTGCCATCTTCCAGGGTCGCATGGAATGGGGGCCGCGCGCGCTGGGGAACCGTAGCATCCTCGCCGATGCAAGGAACCCGGACGCCCGCGACATTCTCAACGAGAAAATCAAGAGGCGGCCGAGGTTTCAGCCCTTCTGTCCCTCGATCCTCCTCGAGGAGATGGGTCGGCTGTTCGAAAGGGCTTACGCGAATAAGCACATGACTTGCGCGTTTCAGATGAGGGAGGAATTCCTAGAGATGCTCCCGAGCGCGGTACATATCGATGGATCGGCGCGGGTTCAGTTCGTGGAGGAGAAGGACAACCCCGAGTACTACCGACTCCTGAAAGAGTTGAAGCAGCAGACTGGGTTCGGCGTGTGCATCAATACCTCCTTCAATCGGCATGGCCGAACGATCGTGGAGTCGCCCTCGGATGCGATTACGGACTTTCTGGATAGCGGCATCGACTTCGTTTGCATCAACGGATATCTGTGCCAACGACGAGAATCAAGGGAGTAGCTCGAGATGGAAGCCGTCGGCGCGATTCTCACGTTGATCGCCACCCCTGCATACAACGCCTTTAAGTATTCAAGAGAAAATTTAGATTTGATTCTTCTCTCAAATTTTTCACTCAGTCCATCACTCCATTTAATTTTTCCGATTTAATAATCGTTTTCTTAATTAATTTTAAAGGGCACAAGAATGCTTCAAGGAAAATTGACGTATTCCTTGAAAGTAATAAAAACTTTTAAACTTAATATCACTTACCCCATCAATTGAGATTATATATTATAGGGAGGACGTAGTTATGAGACTGTAAAGCAAAACTGCATATTTTACATAAACAAAACTAGACTGAACTTGCTATACCACGTTCAGCTCTGGTAATACCATTTTTAGTTTAGAATTCTTCTTATGTATGGGAATATAATTAAGTTAATAACACTTGCACACCCAGGAGGGTGTTGTGAAACCTTCTGTCTATACAGACTCGAGCCCTGCTATGTAAGCAAACCAAGCTGGTCCCAGGGTTTTTCCTCCTTCTTAGCCTTGGCTTAATTTTGTCAAGATTACTAAGTGGCCTCAGTTTTCTGATTATATATTTTCGGTTCATACCTGTTCGCTTCCGAGCCTCGTCTAAGAGCCTGCCTTTTCCCTTTTTTGATTTCGTCTTCAAATATTCAATTCTTACTTTCTTAAGATATTGGTTTCTTGAGTGCATATCCATAATGAAAGTAAGATAGTGTAAATCTTATCTATTTACCCATCTTACTTTCTATTTTCGGTTACTTTTTAAATTGCACAACCAATACCACTTCGGTTACATTTTACGTCGCAGAATACGTCCCACTAGATCAAGTCAACTACCTGTTGAATCTCTTCTCTAAACTCGGACGAGATGGTCAATTAGACTTAGTTACGATGTGGAAAGTAAATGATTCGAATTCTACGGAGCCCGCACTAGAGTGGATTTATCGTCTTTCCAAAGTACTACAGGCTAACATTCGAGCTATTCTAAGCTATGTACCACGCACTTTTCCGGGCAAGATCAATCTCATCACGGCCAGTGAACAGGTTCAACTAAACCCCCAAGATCCAACCATGGGTTGGGACAAACTCGCTTCTGAGGGTGTTGAACTCAGTGTGATACCCGGTAATCACTTCACTTTGTTGAAAGAGCCACGGGTCAAGCTCTTAGCCGAGCAGTTGACTACCTATTTTAACACTGTAAATGAAGATCATGAAATGGTTAAAACAACATGAATCGATTCATCTACTCATAGTTGACACAATTAAACTCCACGGTAATTTTAAAATCTTCATGCTGAATGATCTGAGAAGAGAATAATTAGCAATATAACCCTAAAAGTACAAGAATACTTAGCCAATATTAAGGAAGTCTGGACCGAAATGTGACAGTGTTAAAGAGTTAATAATCAACAACAAGTGATTCCCAATTCTTTAATAACATTAACGCAAAGTATCCGACCTTTCCATCGGGAAAGGCATCTTTTTCAATTACTGCCTTGAAGGTATAAGATTTCATCTTTGCATTCCCTTCTTTAGATTTTATCTTAGAAACGGGAGAATATTTTTTTCTCGCTCATGCTGAGGGAGGTAGGTTTGCTGCGCGAAACCTACCATTTGGAAACCGAAGTTTTCAGCCTTTCTTCAGCCATTTTTCTTTGGGTATTCCTGATTGAGCGATAATACCTTTTAGAGTTCTGGGTTTTAAAGCTCTTTTCCCGTGAAAGTGAACGCAAACCTGCCTAAATTTTCCTTTATATGATCCTATGTAATAATGATGGCTTCCTTCAGTATAATTGTGCCTAAACTTATAATCCTTAAGAAACCGCACTACGTCATTGAACGTCCAGTTGTAATAACCGCCCGGCATAGTTAGGCCGGGACGAGCGACTTCTCACCATGAGTATAAACTGTTTTACGGAATCGGGCTAAAGACCCTTTTACTTGCGCGTCTATTATTTTATCCCACATCTGTTCATATTCAGGGTCTATCTTCTGTTTTAAAATATCAGGCCATGCTTTTGCCTTTTTAGCCGATTTAACATAACCCCGAATTGCTTCGAATAAAAGAAAGAGAACCTCGTCGGGGTCGTCTCCTGATTCCACGATATTAAACTCCAATCCTACCGCATACCACGCAGCGCCTTCTCTAAAGACAATAAATCGCACATTTTGGGGCGTGTCTCTACGCTTCATTTTTGTAGACATATATTTAATATATCAGATGTTACCGATAATAGCACATCTGATAATGCTACGTTATCCTTGAAGTGGAACATAATTGATATCTAAAGGAAGGACTCTCATAAAAGACACTATGCCCCTCTCTTCCTCTTTTACTCCCAAGACTGCCTCGCGGAGAGTATCTCCATGCGATACAACTCTTTTCTTATCGGGTGATAGAGCAACGCATTGATTTTCAAAGGGTTTTAAAATCTTGTTTAAGTCTGTTAATTTGCGTGAATTTCTTTTCATAATTGTATTATAAGATGTTTTTGTCGTATTAAAATAAACCCTAATAATACAGAATTCATGGAAAAAATCAATAACTATTGAAGGTTATCCTTTTCTTGATAAGAACTTGAGACTTAAACAGATTTTCAAGATCAATGTCTTGCAATCGAAGGGCTATCCTACATTGTCTGCCAGGTGAAATACTGGTAAACACATCCACCCTATTCAGCGCTCCTGCAATCTCCCAGGATACTTTCTTTTTATTAGAGCTTCTTTCTCCGTTCGTTTCTTGACCCCTGGGCTCATCCAACAAACTCTCACACTCACAAAAGAAACACCAGGGATGGTTGTTTCTTACCTATTAATTCATCCTTTCTCTATTGCTCATTACCCTCACGTTCTACTCTAAATTCAATCATAGCGTTAATTCACAAGCTGTACAACATGTGCTCGAGGCACTAACCGGCGGTGCCTGAGGGTCAGTAGTCACGATATCCATCAACACAATAGTGTTACCGCCATTCGTTAAGAATATCGTCCCACCGGTAACGAGAACCGAAAATTCCCCTCCACTATCAGGAAACACCTTGAAAAGATGCCCTACTGGATCACATATCGTTGGATCTAGCGTGTCGACAGTACACATTAGCTCTGTAAAACCGGGACCACCCGAAAATTGTTGTAAACTTGGTAGAATTCTGCTTATCAAAGTGACTGTCGTATTATCTGAAGTAACTTCACCAACTAATCCACCATCTTCGGCAGGTTGTTGTTCGCAGAAACGCACTACTTCGGGACCCGTTGTATTATCGAACATATCAAAATCTGGACTGATACAAGGAATTTCGACCGGACAATCGGGAAATGGTGTTGGGGTCGGAGTTGGACTAGCAGTAGGTGTAGGTGTTGGACTAGCAGTAGGTGTGGGTGTTGGACTAGCAGTAGGTGTAGGTGTTGGACTAGCAGTAGGTGTAGGAGTTGGATTACCAGGAATAGGTGTAGGGGTTGGACTACCAGGGATAGGTGTAGGGGTCGGACTACCAGGGATAGGTGTAGGGGTTGGAGGTGGGTTTCTAAAAACAGTTATGACGCACCCAAGGTCAGCGAGGTTCGGAAAGCCATCCCCATTACAGTCCCCATTGCCGGGTGCTGTCTGAGTACCTCTGAAATCAAGAATTATTGGGCCCTCGTCAGCTAAATTTACAAAACCGTCCGCATTTGCATCTCCTGGTTGACATGAATCTCCACTACAGGGTCCTCCAGGTGATTGCACCCCCGCAAATGCATCTACCAGACCAAATCCCGATACATTAATAAACGATAATAAGATAGCTATTGCAATGAGTTTTTTCATACTTCATTCTCCTTTATTTTTTTTATCCCATTTTATGCATAAACCTTATTCTTTCCACATTTTCCTGTAAAGATAAGCTCATGTCAAGAAAACTTTCCTCTCTGACCACATACTTCCTTGAAAACAAAACTTTTTTCCTTCAAGCATAGCCTTAAATTTAACTCGTCCTTACTCTTTTCTTGTTAATTGACAAACCTCACCTTTAAAGGCTCCTACTTGTCTTCCTTTTAACTTCTCCTTTCAATCTCCTCTCTGTTATGTGACCCAAGCCAAAGCCTTAAGCCTTTTCTCTGCATTGTTATACTCTTCCTGGTAAGCCCAATCTTCTTGAAGCTTTACGATGAACTTCCTACCACTGTTAATAAGTTTCCCAGCTATCAAGAGAAATCTCTGTCTTATCCACTTTCCCATTCGCTTCTTATCCTTTTGTCCCAACACATGTTCCTTAAATAGGTTCATCAGATTGTATGCAAGCATTACTAAGTGAAAGTGAGCCACATTGACCCCATAGAAATGAGAAATGTTTACATCTAATGAATAAGACATAATCCCTTCCTTTATCATATTCTCTACATTTGCCCTGCCATTATAAAACCTCCATACTTCTTCAGGTTTCATCTCCTCTATATCTATATTAGTCACGATAACCTGATAGCTGTACCCCATGAGCTCAAAGAGTGTAGGCTGTTTCTTTCTCCTCTTATATGCTCGCTCCTGCTCTCGGATGACCACCATTCGTCTAGGAGCCTGCCAGCCTATTCCAATATACC
>JALLOG010000122.1 GCA_027717645.1 Desulfobacterota bacterium AH_259_B03_O07 | reverse complement strand
CCATTTGATCCAGATTATTGTGTAAAAACATCTTGACTTTTAAGACGGTATCTGAGCTTTGTCGAAGGGTTGTTTCTTTGTATCAAGACAAAGAAAATAAAATATTAAACGATGGATCCCCGATTAAGCCTGTCCTCGAAGTTTTAATCGGGGAACATTCGAGGATGACGGATGAGTAAAGTTCGAGAAAATTTATTATTTTTTTGGATTCTGTAGAGAAATCGTATTTTTTATCGGTTTAGAATTATAGGTCACCAAAATATATTAAGGTATGAAAATTTTGGAGCATTAGTCCTAACCTAGTTTCATCATACACCTAAGAGATTTTTATATTCTGTGGTAAATTACAATTAATGGAGTCAGAAATAAAAAGGTTTGTATTCCTAAACCCTCCTGGGATATACGAAGCGATATTAATCGTAGTTTTATTTATTATAGTTTTTTACTTTTTACTAAGAAGTATAAGTGTCTTAAGAACCATTAGACAGAAGGTTATAGTCTCGCTTCTCAATTTCACCTCCATCGTAATCATCCTTTTTATATTATTCAATCCTGCATTAAGGGTTGAAAATTACATGGAGGAAAAACCTAATTTGGCTATATTGATAGATGATTCATGGAGTATGAACCTTGCTGGTGATGATAATGGCAATTCAAGATATCAGCTTGTAAAAGATTTCTTTGAAAGAAACAGAGCCTATTTTTCCAACATAGATAACAGTTTCAAAATTGATTATTACATATTTGATTCTTCACTACATCGGACCTCCTTCGATTTAATAAATAATAAAGATCCCATGGGAAAATCCAGTAATATATCAAACGCCATTGATGAACTAGTGGAAGAAAATAATTTAAATCAGATAAACACGGTAATCCTGTTATCGGATGGGGCTGATAATCAAGGCTTAATAGATCTCTCTGACGAGGAATTAAAAAATATTGGATTTGAAATAAATACCATTTTTACTTCAAAGGAGAACGATCTACCCGATGTTTGGATCGATGATATTAAATTTAGTGAAGTAGGATTTTTAAGATATCCTATCTCAATTGATGTTACGATCAAATCGGCTGGATTTGAGGGGATTACTTTACCTGTAAGCCTGAGGGAAGCAGATAATTTAATTTCTATAAAAGAAGTTTCTATCGATAGCGCCACGAGTGAAGGAAAGGTGAATTTTAGACTCGTTCCCAAATCCCTTGGCAGAAGCGTATATACAGTATCAATCCCTACTTACGAGGACGAATTAATTCATGAGAACAATCAAAGAAACTTAGTATTGGATGTAATTGTTGATAGGATTCGTGTCCTTCATATTGCAGGAAACCCTTCATGGGATGTTAGATTCTTTAGAAAAGCATTAAAAAGAAATCCTAATGTGGATTTAGTCTCGTTTTTTATACTTAGAGAAGCGACAGATTTGGTTTTTGCGTCTCAGAACGAACTAAGCCTTATCCCATTTCCTGCAAATGAGATATTAGGGAAAGAGCTTGATACATTTGACGTTGTTATTTTTCAGAACTTCAACTTCCGGCCCTATGGGGTTTTTAGTTCTCATCTTGAAAGTTTAAAGAACTATGTACAAGAAAATGGTGGTGCCTTCCTTATGATAGGTGGAGAAAGGAGCTTTGAGAGCGGAGGTTATTCAAGAACGCCTATTGCAGCGATACTTCCAATTGAGATGACTTTAATGCCCCGGGCGAAAGGTGATAGTTTCAGTGATAAGATGTTTTTTGCTGCACTAACGGAATTTGGTATGAGTCATCCTATACTGAAGATTACTCCAGATGAGGATGAAAACGAAAAGAATTGGACGAATTTACCCGAACTCCAAGGAATTAATTCTGTCAAGGGAATAAGACCGGATGCAATTACACTGCTAAAATCTCAAGCGGATGAACCTTTATTGGTCATAAATCACGTGAACGATGGGAAGGTGGCATCATTTCTTTCTGATTCTTCATGGAAATGGAGTTTTGTTCGTGCCGGTGAAGGGGATGTATCTCCCTATTATGAAAAATTTTGGTATCGATTACTTTTATGGCTTGTAAACGATCCAGAACTCAAGGATATAAGGTTAATAACTGATAAAACTTCCTATGATTTCGGAGATAAACCAAAGTTAAATGTTTTGCTAAATACAAACAAAATAGTTGAACAGGATATAATTACAACCCTTATGTATCCAAGTGGGAAAGAAATCCAGCTAAATCTTGATAATGAGACTGAGGGTACATTTTATAGTCACGTCCAAATGGATGAATACGGTATGTATGAATTATGGGCTAGGGTAGATGATGAGAAAGGTCTAAGTTCAAACGACAAAATTGATAACACTTTCTTTGTCGTGGAACCTCCCTTTAATGAAATTTCTGGCCCTACGATAAATTCAAGCACGCTTAAATTGATTGCCGACAAAACAGGAGGAGAGTTTATAACAATTGAGGATGATCCGAACAGACTTGAGCTAGACAGGACTCCGTTAAGAAAGATTATTGGTTATAAAACCATTGAGCTTTGGAATAACCCTGTGTTATTTATATTATTGATTGTTACTCTAACTTCAGAATGGCTTTTGAGAAGAAGATGGGGGCTTAGATAAAATTCAAATTTATCAAACGAGTATAAATTGATCTATTAAGGGAGTTTGAGTTGTGCTTTTTACAGTAGATGTTGGAAATACAAATATACTATTTGGGATTTTCAGGGGTAAAGAGATAGTAAATCACTGGAGAATAGGGACCGATAAAACTAAGACGTCTGATGAATATGGAGTGCTTTTTAGAAATTTGCTAGAAATTAGTGGAATGGAGTTTGAATCAATTGACGGAGCAGTTATTTCGTGTGTGGTTCCAATATTACTTGAAGTGATTGTAAATACATTAAAATCGTACTTTGGTGTTAAACCGGTTGTGGTGGAGCCGGGAATAAAAACCGGAATGCCGATATTATATCAAAATCCAAAAGAGGTTGGTGCTGACAGGATTGTTAATGCTATAGCAGCATATGATCAATGTAATAGCAGCGTTATAGTAGTAGATTTTGGAACTGCTACGACTTTTGATTGTGTATCTGAACAAGGTGAATACTTGGGAGGTACGATAGCAACAGGAATAACCGTTTCTGCTGAAGCACTTTTTGGATCTGCCTCGAAATTACCAAAAGTAGAAATAATTACGCCAAAAACTGTTATAGGCAAAAACACCGTTCATAGTATACAAGCGGGGCTAGTTTTTGGATATGCGGGGCTAGTGGATGGAATAGTGGAAAGAATAAAACAAGAAATGGGAACAAATCCTAGAGTGGTTGGAACGGGAGGACTTGCAAACATTATTGCATCTGAAAGCAGAACTATAGAAAGCATCGATGACCTCTTATCGCTGAAAGGATTAAGACTAGCGTATGAACGGAACAAGTAGGTTTTTAATACAAAAACATCATACTGAAATTCCTCATTTTGATCTAAGATTAGAGTTAGGAGAGGTTTTAAAATCTTGGGTTCTTCCAAAAAGAATTCCTTATGCAGTTAATGAGAAGAGACTAGCAATTGAAGATGCAGAAGTGGAGTTAAATGCTGTCATTAATACGGAAACTATTCATGATCAATATGGTGTTGGTAGAGTCGAGTTGTTGGATAGTGGTTCTTATACGGTCATTGAGGAAAAAAGGGAAAAGATAATCTTTGATGCAACGGGGAATCACTTTTGTGGAAGATTTGTCTTTCTAGTACCTAGCTGGGGTAGAAAAACCAAGAGAAAAATGTGGACACTACTCAAAACTGCTTAACCCTAAGCGTTTTTTAAGCTTTAGTCTTTCAAGTTTTGCCTTGCTTACCTTTTCCCCAAATGATAGTCTAATAACTCACGGGGTGTAATTGAACAATGGCCAAATTTGGCAGTGCGTATTGCTGGATGATAAGAGACGATCCTTCGGTTTGCCCTTATATCAAACGGGTGAAGAATACCTTTTGAGTGCTCTTGAATCTCGTATTCGAGAGAAGTGCATAACCTGTGAAGAACTTAGAAATGATTTTCTGGATTTGTCTAAAGAGAATGGTTCTGTGTTTGAAGTCTTACCGATTGTGCTTAATGAACTGATGAATATCAATCAGAAACTAGAAAGTTATGGGAGATCATTTGAAATAAAAGAAGAGATGTTTGATACACTTGTTTGCCTATCAACTTCACTTAAGCTCGTATTGGATGTGGATAAAATTTCATACAAGGGTTTAGTTGCTTTTACGAGTGGGAGTAGCTTTGGTTTTAATCGGGCCTTTGCGTTATTGGCAGATAAGCGAAAACTCATAGGGCATTTTGCGATCGGACCAAGAGACCGAAAAGAGGCCTTGAGAATTTGGAAAGGGATTTCATATAAGAAAATGAGTATGTCGGAACTGCTTGAGTTTTCCCCACGTGTATTCAACAAAGAAAAAGATAAGTTTAGGGAAATCCTGCAAAAAATGGAATTTCGAATTAATGAAGAGCCATTTAAGAAAGTTTTTAAGGCGGAAACAAGCCTTAGAATTTCTGATCAAGACGTAATGCCAGGTGTTCTTCGTGATTATTACGAAGGGATACCTTTCTGGATAATTCCGCTCTTTTCACATCTAAGGCGGCCTTTAGGGGCAATTTTACTTGACAATTTTCTAACAAGGAAAGAATTGACGCATAAAGAGGTAAAAGCTTTAGATATTTTTGCGATGGAAATATCCCTTGCACTCGAAAGGGGTCTAACTTATGAGGAATTGGAAGAAAAGGTTGAAACTCTAGAAGAAGCAAATGTTAAATTGAAAGAGCATCAGGAGCTCATAACAAAGCTAAGAGCAGAGGCTTCAATTGGAGATATGGTTCTTCAACTTACTCATTCTTTTAAAAATCCTGTAATTGCCATAGCTGGGCTAGCAAGAATATTAAAAAAGAGGGCGCAAACTGACCTTACTATGTCTAGGTATATAGATCCGATTTTTGATGAAGCTGTTAAGCTAGAGAAAACTTTAAAAAACTTTGTAGACTTTACTAAGACAAGGTATTGGATGGACAAATCGCAATTGGATATAAATAAAGTTATAGAGCTTTTGTATCAGGAAAAAAAGACAAAAGGTAAACAACAGAATATCAATTTCCACCTCAAACTTTCTGAGAATCTTCCCCCAATTTTAGGTAACGAATACCAACTTTATACATGCGTGGAGAACATAGTAAACAACTCATTAGAAGCTATGCCAAAGGGGGGAGAGCTTGTCATCGAAACCAACACCCAAAATGGTTCTATATCTTTGGAGATAAACGACACTGGTCCAGGAATTTCTGAAGAAGTAATGGAATACCTTTTTACACCTTTTTTTACAACAAAGACAATTGGCAGTGGTTTAGGTCTTTATACATCGAAAGAAATAATTGAAAATATGGGAGGTACAATTTCAGTCTCGTGTGTTAGGAATAAGGGCTGTAAGGTCACCATATATTTGCCATATTTTGATAGTAAGGAAAATCATGAACAGAATATTAGTCGTGGATGATGAACCAAATATAAGATTTATCTATAAAGAGGTGTTAAACGAGGAGGGATTTGAGGTCGCAGAAGCAGAATCCGTCAATGAAACCTTTGACATACTAAATCGCGAAAACATAGATCTGGTCGTTTTGGATATTAAATTAAGATCAGAAAGTGGCTTAGATATACTACAGAGGATTACAAGAGAATTTCCAAATATTCCAGTTGTATTGTGCTCGGCTTACGTTTCGTATCAAAACGATTATACTTCTTGGCTGGCTGATAGTTACATTGTAAAGTCGAGTAATCCGTACGAGTTAGTGAGAGAGGTCAAAGGTGTTTTACAAAAGAAGGGAAGAATAGAATGAAGGCAGTAGTACTAGCAGGGGGTTTTGGTACTAGAATTAAACCACTGACATATTCATTACCAAAACCAATGTTGCTTCTCGCAGGTAAGCCCATACTTGAACATGTTATCAATCTACTAAAGAGTCACGGATTTCAGGATCTTATATTTTTACTCTATTTTCAGCCTGAGACGATAAAAAATTACTTCGGAGATGGTCGAGATTTTGGGGTAAATATACATTATACGATTCCCACGGAGGACTATGGCACGGCTGGAGCAGTAAAGTATGCTTCAGATCAGTTGGGTCGAGACGAACCCATTTTAATTACTAGCGGGGATTTACTAACAGATGTTAACCTATCTGCTATTCTTGAATATCACTCTATAAAGAAAGCTGTGGTTACAATTGGTCTGACTCCTGTAAAGGATCCTCTTCAGTTTGGAATTGTGATTACTGATAAGGATGGAAAGGTTATAAAATTTCTTGAAAAACCTGGTTGGGGAGAAGTGTTTAGCGACTCAGTCAATGCAGGAATATACATTGTAAACCCTTCTATACTCGATTACATACCTCGCAAACAGGCTTTTGATTTCAGTCATGATCTATTTCCGAGGCTTCTAGGTGAGGAAAAACCAATCTTTGGTTTTCTGCTCAGTGGTTACTGGCGTGATGTCGGAGACACAACATCATATATAGAAGCAAACATGGATATTCTAGCAGGCAGGGTGAAAGTTACTGGTTCTGGTAAAAGGCTTGATATAGTTGGTAAGGATATATGGCTTGGTAATAACACTGAAATATCAAATGATGCCAAACTTGAAGGAACAGTCATCATTGGTAATGATGCCAAGATAATTGGAAATCCAAGAATCATTAATTCCATAGTTGGAGACCGAACCGTAATTGGTCCAAACACTAAAATCATAGATAGTGTTTTATGGGATGAAATTTGTGTAGATGAGAATACTAATATTGAAAGAAGCGCTATATGCTCTAATGTTAAAATTGGGAACGAGGTTTTAATTGAGCCTGGTGTTGTTGTATCGGAAAACTGCTCAGTTGGCGATGGAGCTGTTTTAAAGGAGGGTATTAAGGTATGGCCTAGTAAAGAAATTGAATCAAGGGCCATAGTGTCATCAAATCTAATATGGGGTGAAAGATGGAAAAGAAGCTTATTTGAAGAATCGAAAGTTTCAGGCCTTTCAAACTTTGAGCTTACCCCAGAATTTGCAGCAAAGTTGGGTGCTGCATTTGCCTCCTTCTTGCCTAAGGGATCATCAGTTCTGATGGGTAGAGATACCTATAGGGCTCCAAGAATGATAAAAAGGGCTTTTGTAGCTGGAGTACTCTCAGCAGGAGTTAATGTAAAGGATTTAAAGACAGTTCCAATTCCAATTATTCGATATAAGCTTCAAACTTTTGGTGAGCTAGGAGGGGTCTATTTTAGATACTCGTTAGAAAATCCGGAGGTTACAGAAATCCTATTTTACGATTCTAGTGGATTTGAAACGTCAATATCATTTGAGAAGTCTTTTGAAACAATTTTCCAGAGAGAAGATTTCAGACGCGTATCGGAGGGGGCAGTTGGAAAGATTACAGATTTAAGTGGCATTGTCGATTTTTATAAAGAAGGTTTTATTAATACTATTAAGGGTGAGATAATAAAGGAAGAGAAATTTAGAATTGTTGTTGATTTTTCGTTTGGTTCATCTTCTGAATATTTCCCTTCAATATTAAACGATCTTGGTTGCGAAGTGATAAGTTTAAACGCATACACTGGTGAACACGGAAATGGGGTGGATCCCGATAGGGCACTTGCACTCTTATCCAGTATAGTAAAAGCAACCGATTCAACTGCTGGGTTCTGGCTTGATCCATGGGCTGAAAGGGTATACTTTGTTGATGAGAAGGGGCGGGTATACAAAGACCTAGATTCGTTTTTTCTCTTGTTTAATCTTATTATAAAAGCTGAAGAAAGAGGAAAAGGCGCTGTACCGTTATTCGTTTCTTCCAGCGTTGAAGAAATAGCGACAGAAAACGGCTTCAATATTGTTAGGACTAAAAACAGTGTCAGGGCTCTTTCTGAAGCGGCTAAAGATAAGGATGTGAAGTTTGTGAGCTATCCCGACGGAAGATTTATTTTTACAGAGTTTCAATTAGCATATGATGGAATGTTTACTCTTGCTAAGACTCTCGAGCTAATGTCGAAGCTTGATGTAAAGCTATCTGAAGTTTCTAAAGCAATTCCGAAAGTTAATTTTCTCCATACGACAATACCCTGCCCTTGGGAGGCAAAAGGGGTTGTGATGAGAAAAGCATCTCAGGAAGCGATGGGTAAGAACCCTACATTTCTGGATGGGGTTAAGATTTTGTTTAATGGTTCTTGGGTTCTTATTTTCCCAGATCAATACAAATCATTTATTCATTTATACACCGAGGCCAAAACTGAAGACGAGGCTTCAATTCTTAACAAGGATTTCACGGATAAAATTGAGTCATGGGTAAAAATGTAGAAAATTTCAGTGTTAATAAATGAGGCAGGATTGGTTAAATGGGTATCAAAATTGCCTAAGGGAACTTTAAGCTTTATATTCTCAATTTGTTTGATTACTTTTTTGACTGTGTCATCTACCGTAACGAGATTGCTAGAGACATAGAACGAATTCTATAAAAGTTAAAATGTCATACGCAATTTTTAGAGAATTAATATTTATATTCAGCTTGAGCATCATTTCAGTTGCCAATGCTTTTGAGTCAATTGAGATCGTGGATGCTTGGGTAAGGGAAGTACCCCCTGTATCAAACGTTACAGCTGTTTATATGAAGATACAAAATAATGGCAAAGAAGATGACAGTCTACTTGAAGTGAAGTCGTCAGTTTCAAAATCCGCTGAAGTTCATACTACATCAATTGATGAAAGGGGAATCGTCAGAATGAAAAGAACTTATGCTTTAGAAGTACCCGCTGGTAAGAATATTGAATTAAATCCGGGAGGGACTCATATAATGCTTATTGATCTAAATAAACCACTAAAGAAAGGCGAGAAAATAAATCTGGATTTAACGTTTAAAAATCTTGGTACAAAGACCATTGAAGTAGAAGTCAAAGATAGATGAAATAATTATTTTTAATCTAATATCAGTAAATTACGATAGCCATGTTTAACAAGATCGTATTCGTCCTAATTCAAAGTTTCTTTTCGTTAAATCTATTCTTAATTGCGAACGAGTATCTATCGGAAAGAAGTCCAATCTTTATTAACAAATCTCAGGGCCTATGTGTAACTAAATTTGTTCCATATCTTGATAACAACTTTTCCACACATTTAAGGAAATCCGAAGATGAAAAGGAACTGTTTCTTAATATAACAGAAAAGTATTGCGTTACTTGTAACTCTTCTATAATTCCATACATATCACGTGAGTTATTATTCAATAAATATCTTTCTTACTCTTTATCCATAGTTGATGATTGCCCTTATTTATATGGGGTTTATTTGAGCCATCCAGGTCGTTCCCCTACAAGCCAGCTTAGCTAAAACATATTAAAAATTAGTTTTTAACTGAGTGTTGTGCGCCCAACTTTTACCATTGCTATCAAACTATCTTGACCTTGATTGCAATTCAATTTGCTCAAGATCTGTAGTAATTAGGAGGATGATCATGAAAAAAAATATTATTTATTCTGATTTTGTTATGCCTATCTGTAAACATAAGTAGAGCAGCACATATCCTTGAGCC
>JALLOG010000121.1 GCA_027717645.1 Desulfobacterota bacterium AH_259_B03_O07 | reverse complement strand
TTTTATTAACTGATGCCGAATCTTCATATCCTTTGATTCGGTTAAATCTTTTTTTAACGCTTCCGGAATTGATTTTGGCAATTCTTTGAATGCCCGTCTAAACGATTTTTTCTCTACGAGGTTTAGAGATGAGATGCATTGAAGGTCTAAAACATTGTCCCCGAAATATCTAACATCTACAGCAATGACTGCAAGGACTTTCTTCAAATTTGAAGATACCCTGCATCTTACTGCAGGGAGCTTGATTGATATTGTGGAATCTAACGCCATTTAATGCCTAGATTTTCCTAATCTCTGATGATAGACTTTCCAATAACGACTATTAGGACGGTGGAAAATAATGAGAGGAATAAATAAGGTAATACTTATTGGTAATCTTGGTAGGGATCCTGAGATAAGGTATACGGCAAGCGGTCAGGCTGTCGTTAATTTTACTCTTGCTACGACTGAAAGTAGCACAAGCAAGGATGGCGAGAAACAGGATTTTACAGAATGGCATCGTATAGTTGCCTGGGGAAGATTGGCTGAGATATGTGGTGAATATCTTTCGAAGGGTAGAATGGTGTATATTGAGGGTAGTATTAGAACTCGATCATGGGAAGATAAGGAAGGAAGAAAAAGATGGACAACTGAAATATTAGCGCGAAATATGCAGATGTTAAGTCCTGCCGGAGAAAGGCCGGAAAAATCTCCGGATACCAAAGAGGGCTTGACTGAAGATTTTGATATCAGTGAAGATTCCTTGGATTCTGATGAAGATATTCCGTTCTAGCATTGTCCCTTTTCGTACTTGTAGTGTTATATCATTCAATAGTTTAAGACTTTATTTTGATGTCCAATACACGAATCTAAGATCGATCTGGCTTAAGGAATGAAAGGAGATTTTAAAAAGATTCCAAAACCCTGGGGTTATGAAATTTGGTGGGCTGTCACGGACAAATACATCGGGAAAATCCTTCATGTTTACAAGGATCATAGCTTGAGTTATCAATATCATAGAGTTAAGGATGAAACAATCTACCTTTACAGTGGTGAGTTGATTTTAGATTTGGAAGAAGAGGGCAATAAAAGGGAGGTAATCAGGCTTTTGCCGGGGGAAGCAAAGAGAATTACACCTTTTACAAAACATCGTTTAACCGCAGTGAAAGAGAGCGATGTATTAGAGGTTTCTACGCCTGAAATTGATGATTTGGTAAGGCTCGAAGATAACTATGGGAGGGTTTGATTAATCAGAATATGGGTATTTCAGTGATAGTCCTTGCTGCCGGAAAGGGAAAACGAATGAGATCCTCCGTTCCAAAGATTCTACACCCTATTCTTGGACAACCGATTATTAGTTACGTACTGGAATCAATTAAAAGAATCTCACCCCAAAGAATTGTTCTGGTATTAGGGCATGGTTCAAACGAGGTTAAGAAATCGCTAAATTACGAGCAAATTGATAGTGTTATCCAAAAAGAACAGTTAGGGACTGGGCATGCGGTATATAGTACGAGGAGGAAACTAAGAAGTTTTAATGGAAATATAGTCATAGTTAATGGGGACTCGCCACTAATAAGTCCCGGTACTCTGAAGAAATTGATCGGTTCACATGAAAGAACAAGGTCAGTGTTATCAATACTAACTGCTGATACTAGGGATACACATGGTTATGGCAGAGTAATGAGAAATGGTACGGGGCACGTGGTCAGGATAATAGAGGAGAAGGATGCAAATGCAAATCAAAGAAGGATCAATGAGATAAATTCCGGCGTTTATTGTGTAGAATCCGGGTTCTTATGGAAGGCCCTGAGTCAAGTTGATAGAAAGAATGATCAGAAAGAATTTTATTTAACCGATATTGTAGAGATTGCATCTAAAGAAGGTAAGAATGTAAATGTATTTGTTTCGAAAGATAGCGAAGAAATTCTCGGAATCAACAATAGAGTCGATCTTTCTAGGGTTGAAGAGATTATTCGTAGGCGAATCAACGACAAACATATGATATCAGGAGTTACCATAGTAAAACCTGGGCAGACATATATTTCTCCACAAGCTTACATCAGTTCTGATACTATTATATTCCCCAATTCGTTTATTTACGGCAACACAAAAATTGGTGCTGGTTGTATGATAGGGCCATTAGTTTGGATTAAGGATTCTAAAATAGGTAAAAATACCAGTATTAACTTTTCCTCATATATAACAAATGCGGACATAGGAAATAAGGTAACCATTGGTCCATTCGCTAATATTCGTCCGGATTCGATTATACTCGAAGGAGTAAGGGTAGGTAATTTTGTTGAAGTCAAGAAGTCAAGGATTGGTCGTTTGAGTAAGGTTCCACATCTTTCATATATTGGTGACTCTGAAATTGGGGAGCGTGTAAATATCGGCGCCGGCACAATAACATGCAACTATGATGGCATCTCAAAGCATGAAACAATAATCGAGGATGATGTTTTTATCGGAAGCGATACGAAGCTCGTTGCCCCAGTTAAGATAGGAAGGGGTGCATCAACCGGTGCAGGGTCCACCATTACAAAAGATGTGGATGATGGTGCTTTAGCTATTGAAAGAACAAAGCAGGTGACGATTAGGAATTGGAAACGCAAAAGGAGAAAAAAAAAAGGGAAATAAATTTATGTGTGGGATAGTCGGTTACATTGGAAATAAGCACAAAACGATTAATGTCCTCATGGATGGATTACAAAGACTAGAATATAGAGGCTACGATTCCTCTGGTATTGCAGTGATTGAAAATGGTCATTCCAAGATTGTTAAAAGTAGGGGTAAGCTGCGTAATTTAAAAAAAAAGTTGAGCAGGAAAACTTTATCAGGATATGTAGGTATTGGGCACACTAGATGGGCGACACATGGTAAGGCAACAGAGAAAAACGCACATCCTCATGTTTCGGGGTCAGTATCGGTTGTTCATAACGGAATCATAGAAAATTACCAGGAACTTAAAAAGGAGCTTATTAAAAAAGGATATGTCTTCTATTCCGATACTGATACTGAAGTAATAGCACACCTTATCGAAGATTACTATAAAAATGGATTATCATTTGAAAATGCAGTTAGGAGTGCTTTTAAAAGCATTGAAGGTTCATATGCTGTAGCGGTAATATCTGATAAAGCTCCAGATAGGATAATTGCTATAAGAAAGTTCTCTCCTTTAATTATTGCAATCGGTGAAAAGGAAAATTATTTAGCATCCGACATATCAGCGATCCTTTCATATTCAAGGAAGGTTATTTTCTTAGATGATGGGGACGTAGCGATTTTAGAAAAGAATGGATATCGAATAACTGACCTGGAAGGGAAAGAAGTTAAAAGAGACGTATCGGTAATAAATTGGGATCCGGTGTCCATAGAAAAGGGCGGGTACAGACACTATATGCTTAAGGAGATTCATGAACAGTCGAGGGCTGTTCTTGACACCATACGTGGGCGATTCTCGGAAGAGATGGGTGAAGTATATTTTGAAGGATTAAATTATAAATCCTTTAATAATATTAAAAGGATCGTAGCACTTGGATGTGGAACCTCATTCCACGCATGTCTGATTGGTAAATACATGATTGAGAAAATATCAGGAATTCCTGTGGAAGTAGATTTATCTTCTGAGTTTCGATATAGGGGACCGGTTATTGATAGTAAAACTCTCGCAATTGCCGTATCACAATCTGGCGAAACAGCTGATACATCTGAGGCTCTTTTAGAGGCTAGAAGAAAAGGGGCAAAAACACTTGCAATTACAAATGTGGAGAGAAGTAAGATCGCCAGGGAATCTGATATGGTAATTTATACTCGTGCTGGACCCGAGATTGGTGTTGCTTCCACCAAGGCGTTTACTACTCAACTAATAGTGTTATATCTCTTCTCAATTTATCTAGGAAAAAATAGAAAAATAATAACTGAGAAGAAGGCGAAAGACTTGATAGGGGAGGTCTTGTATACACCACAACTTCTTGAGAAGGCTTTAAAACTTGAAGATGAAATAAAGGAGTTGGGAAGAAATCTTTATAATTATAGTAATTTTCTATTCTTAGGGAGGGGACCGAATTATCCTATAGCATTAGAAGGGGCCCTAAAATTAAAAGAGATATCTTATATTCATGCAGAGGGTCATGCGGCTGGTGAGATGAAACATGGACCCATAGCTCTAGTTGATGAGAATATGCCAGTTGTTTTGATAGCGCCGCGTAATGGAGTTACGTATAATAAACTCCTGGGGAATCTTCAAGAAATCAGGGCGAGGAGAGGTAAGATCATTTTTTTGACTTCAGGTGAGGTGAGCGAGGAACTCGAAAAACATGTTGACAAAACAATTAGAATTCCCGAATGTAGTTCGATTATAAGCCCGCTTATTGCGGTGATTCCGTTACAGCTTCTTGCGTATTACATTGCGATGTACAAAGGTACGGATATAGACCAGCCGAGAAACCTCGCCAAGGTGGTAACGGTCGAATGAGAAACGAAAAGAGTGAGTCATATTTGTTAATAAGTTCAATTATTCTGGGCACTTGAGTGTTATTTCTGTATTCTGGGTCTGGAAGATATTCGGCACTTTTTATTATTCCAATGTCAGGTAGGTTATCTGATATTTACTCTAAGCATAAGGAGAGCTTTTTTTATGAAAGTTCTTGTAATTGGAGGTGGGGGGAGGGAACACGCAATGTGCTGGAAAATCCAGCAGAGTCCAAAGGTGGAAAGAGTTTATTGCGCTCCTGGAAATGCGGGGATCTCTAAGAATGCTAAATGCATCGATATTCAATCTACCGATATTGAAGCGTTGGTAAGGTTTGCAAAAGCGGAGGAAATTAATTTAACCGTTGTAGGGCCCGAACAGCCATTGGCTCGGGGAGTAACTGATAGATTCATCGAAGAAAAACTCAAGATTTTTGGACCATCCGAGGCTGCGGCACAGATTGAGACCAGCAAGGCATTTTCAAAGAATCTTATGAGGAAACACGATATACCCACCGCTTTTTATTCAACATTCTATGATTTTGATGAGGCTATGAACTGGGTAAGGGACGTAAAACCACCCCTGGTTGTCAAAGCGGATGGACTTGCAAGCGGAAAGGGCGCAGTCATTTGCAAAACTGAGAATGATGCCTTAGAGACACTGGACTCGATGATGAGGGGCAAAATTTTTGGCGATGCAGCGGATTGTGTTGTTATAGAAGAATTCCTGGAGGGAGAGGAGGTATCATTTATTGCTTTTACTGATGGAGAAACTGTACTTCCGCTCGAGACTTCGCAAGATCATAAAACTCTATTAGACGGGGACCATGGTCCGAATACAGGTGGAATGGGAGCTTATTCTCCTGCTCCAGTGGTTGGCTCAGAATTATTTGGAAAGATTATGGATAGGATTATGGTACCAGTTGTAAGGGCATTGCGTGAAGAAGGAATTAGATATAAGGGTTTTCTATATGCGGGCCTTATGATTAAAGATTCTGAACCGTTTGTCTTGGAGTTTAATGCTAGGTTAGGTGACCCAGAGGCACAGCCCCTACTTATGAGAATGAAATCGGATATAGTTCCTATACTAAATGCGGTTATAGATGAGGAGCTCTCTGGGTATAAGATTGAATGGATGAATCAGGCTTCGGTTTGCGTAGTAATGACTTCTAAAGGGTACCCGGGTGATTACAAGAAGGGTGTTGTTATCAGGGGACTTGAGGAAGTTGAAAACATGGATAATGTGGTTCTGTTTCATGCCGGGACCGCTTTCAAGGACCGTGAGATTGTATCTAATGGAGGAAGAGTTTTAGGAGTGACTGCGATTGATAATACGATAAAGGATACAATTGATCTGGCTTACGAGGCTATCGAAAAGTTAAGGGATGAAAAATTTTATTATAGAACTGATATTGGTAAGAAGGCATTGACACATATATGAATGTATTTTCAATGGAGATAAGGTTTGGAACGAAAATTTAAATAAATTATCGGAGAATTTTAAATATGGCAGAAATTTGGTATTTAAATACAGACACTGAGACTCTCGATGGTATTGAGCCCAGATATAAAATTCCGTTTAAAGATTGTGTAGAATTGTTTGAGCTTTCTGATGATTGTTGGAAGTGTAAAAGTATGCAAATTCCAGATCTCAAGACAGGCGATCCATTTTTTGATGAAAGTGGGTACATATATGTTCTTGTGAAGGTAATGAGTAAGGAATTAAAAACAACCGGCCAAAGAGGTTGGAAGGCGGGTTGGTACATGTCTCCCCTGACTGTAATAATTGCTGCACAAAAATTGTACAAAACTCAAATGAAGCCTTTAAAAATTGAATAATAACCACCTGTATTAGGTTCAGATCATTCAAGGTATAAAAGAGACATAGGGACATCTGTCCCACTATATTGACAAACACGATAGGCGGGACATTGCTGCGCCGCAGGACAGGATTGCTCCCGTTTTTCTCTTTGCTATCCTCCAATGCTTTTATCAGAGATCCATATTCCGAATGAATCCTCCATACATCAGGAATCATACCAGAACACCCCAGGGGTGACATTTTCACTTTGCACTTAAATAGTGACATTATCACTTTGCAAAAACAATACATAGAGGCTTTCTTGACAATTAAAAAATTTTATGTGTATTATATCTGTTTACCTTTTTTATCTTAAGTGCGATTTGTCATGCCTACAATTAGTCAATTAGTAAGAGAAGGAAGAGAACAAATTAGGAAGAAGAGTAAGGCTCCCGCTTTACAAAATTGTCCTCAGAAAAGGGGTGTGTGTATTAGGGTATATACAATCACACCCAAAAAACCAAATTCTGCTCTGAGAAAAGTTGCTCGAGTTAGACTCACGAATGGCATAGAAATCACTGCCTATATTCCAGGTGAAGGACATTCACTCCAAGAACATTCATTAATCCTAATCAGGGGTGGCAGGGTAAAAGACCTTCCAGGAGTTAGATACCATATAGTTCGAGGGACTTTAGATGCTACGGGCGTAGAAAATAGGAGAGGAGGACGCTCGAAGTATGGTGCCAAGAAACCCAAATAATAGGGAAAATTAAGGATGCCTAGAAAAGGATCGATTTCTAAAAGACCCATACAGTTGGACCCTAAGTATAAGGATGAATTCGTTGCAAAATTTCTAAATTCCCTAATGTACGATGGGAAAAAAAGCAAGGCGGAGAAGATCCTTTATAAGGCACTCGAAATAGTAAGCGAGAAGATGGGTAAGGAGTCTTTAGAAGTGTTTCATGCAGCAATGGAGAACGTAAAACCTGTACTTGAAGTGAGATCGAGAAGGGTAGGAGGTGCTACTTATCAAATCCCTATGGAGGTAAACCAGTTTCGTCGCAAGTCTCTTGCTATAAGATGGGTTATAAATGCGGCTAGGGCCAGGCAAGGAAAGTCGATGTACGAAAAGCTTGCAGGTGAAGTTATGGATGCTGCTCAAGGTCGAGGCGGAGCAGTAAAGAAGAAAGAGGATTCTTACAGAATGGCTGAAGCAAATAGAGCGTTTGCGCATTACAGGTGGTAATTTGGGAGACTTGATTGAATAAGAATATACCTATAGAAAAATTAAGAAATATTGGAATTGTTGCTCATATAGATGCAGGCAAGACAACGACTACGGAAAGAATCCTGTACTACACTGGTTTAACGTACAAACTAGGTGAGGTTCATGAAGGAACTGCCACAATGGATTGGATGGAGCAGGAGAGAGAAAGAGGAATTACTATTACTGCTGCTACTACGACATGTTTCTGGAATGATCACAGAATTAATATTATCGATACACCTGGACATGTTGATTTTACGATTGAAGTAGAACGATCATTAAAGGTTTTAGATGGGGCAATGGTGGTATTCGATTGTGTGGGAGGTGTTGAACCTCAATCAGAGACGGTTTGGCGCCAAGCAGATCGATACAAAGTTCCCAGGATCGCATTTATCAATAAAATGGACCGAGTAGGGGCAGATTTTAAGAGGGTGGTGGAACAAATTAGAACCAGGTTTAATTCTAAACCAGTTTACTCACAAATTCCATGGGTCGAGGACGAAGAATTTAGAGGCATTGTTGATCTCATTAAAATGAAAACCGCCGTTTGGGATAACGAATCTCTTGGTGCTAAATATGAATATCAATCAATTCCTGAAGAACTAAAACAAGAAGCTGAAACCGGCAGAGAACAATTACTCGAAAGTCTCGCTGAACTGGATGAAGAAATAATGGAGAAATATCTTAGCAGTGAAAATATCACAGAGGAACAAATAAAAACCGCATTAAGAAGGCTTACAATCAATATGAATCTAGTTCCAGTGCTTTGTGGAGCTGCATTTAAAAATAAAGGGATCCAGCTTCTTCTCGATGCAATAATTGATTATCTTCCTTCTCCTCTAGATTTGCCACCGGCGGAAGGTATAAATCCTAATACAGAAGAGACGGAGATCAGACAACCTAAAGAAACAGATCCATTTTCAGCGCTTGCTTTCAAAATCATGACAGACCCTTATGTTGGTCAATTAACATATCTCAGGGTTTATTCAGGGAAGCTTGTTTCAGGTAATAGAGTCTATAATTCGGCAAAGGGAAAAAACGAAAAGATAGGTAGACTGCTCAGAATGCATTCGAATAAGCGTGAAGATATAAACGAGATAACTGCTGGTGGAATTGGGGCGGCTGTTGGTTTAAAGAATACAATTACTGGCGACACTTTATGTGATGATAGCAAACCTATAATACTAGAGAGTTTGCAATTTGCAGAGCCCGTTATATCCATTGCGATAGAACCTAAAACAAAAGCAGATCAAGAAAAACTTGGTTTATCACTTAACAAGCTTGTCTTGGAAGATCCGTCTTTTAGAGTTAAATACGACGAAGAAACTGGCGAAACAATTATCTCGGGAATGGGCGAACTTCATCTGGAAATAATTGTGGATAGACTTAGAAGAGAATTTAAGGTTGATGCGAATGTTGGGAAACCTCAGGTTGCATACAAGGAGACAATTACAATGCCTGCTGAAGCTGAGGGGAAATTTATTCGTCAAACGGGTGGGCGAGGACAATATGGTCATGTAGAAATAAGGGTCGAGCCATTAGATCGAACAAGTGGATTTAAATTTATAGATTCAATAAAAAGAGGCGTTATTCCCAAGGAGTTTATACCAGCTGTTGAAGCTGGTATCAAAGAGGCTTTGGAGACAGGTGTAGTAGCGGGGTATCCCGTAATCGATGTTAGTGTTGAACTAATTGATGGTTCATATCATGAAGTGGATTCATCTGAAATTGCATTTAAGATAGCAGGATCTATGGCCTTTAAAGATGCAGTAAGCCGAGCAAGACCCGTGATTCTTGAGCCGAACATGAAGGTAGAAGTTCTAGTTCCAGAAAATTTTATGGGGACTGTTATCGGGGAATTAAATTCGAGAAGAGGGAAGATCATAGGTACTGAGCTTAGAGGCAACATACAGGCGATAAAAGCCGAGGTTCCATTGGCTGAGATGTTTGGTTACGCCACCAATTTGAGGTCTATGACTGAGGGAAGAGGTTTATTCAACATGGAATTTTCATATTACATAGAAGTGCCGGAGATGCTTTCACAAGGGATACAAACAAGAGTAGGAGGCATATAGAAGATTCTTAGTTTACTAAGGAGGGTAAATACCGATGTCAAAGGAGAAGTTTGAGAGGGATAAGCCG
>JALLOG010000120.1 GCA_027717645.1 Desulfobacterota bacterium AH_259_B03_O07 | reverse complement strand
GCTTAAATGTGTTTTGCCTCCTCCTATGTTAACCAACTAAAAACGGGACATAATCTGTAACGCTTTTTCATAAAGTTTAGTCCTTTTATTTATCTTAACTTTCAACCCATGCTTTGCCTCGTAATTTAACGAACGACCTAAATCTTGATAAGCTTGTTTCTTCGAAAGAAACGTGACTGCTCTATCCAGACAATATCTTGCATTTTCAAGATTAGAAGATTGATAGATATGCTCGGATTCCTCTTTTATTAGCCATTTTCCATCGTGAGTTAGCCTCATCACCTGCGGTGTAAGACGAGTTATATTGAAATAATCCTGTGTATTCGCTCCCCACTCCATTACGTCCTGACGTAATCGATCATGGTCTATCTGAATATATGCAAAAGGATTAGAAACGTTTTTTTCTATCCATTCCCTATTTCGAGTATACCAAGGGGCTTTATACCCACCTCTACCAAGACCAATGAAGGGTGGCTCGTTTGGATCAACATCACGCCAATCATATATACAATAATCTTTTTCGACTTCGATATATATAGCCTTTCGTACATTTACTAAGACAGCTAAATACTTCTCCTGTTCTAAAGCTTCACTCGCAATTGAAAAGTAGTTTTTGACTTCTGCACTACGAATTAATTCATGCAATAATATATCTTGCAATGTTTTGCTAAAGATTTGTTGCATGATCACATTTGTTGACTCCTGAGCTGCACTAAAGTAATTTCTAACCGACGAAGGTTCGGAAACTTGTCCATAGTGCTTAATAATTACACGCTGTTTATTAAGTGCTTTAAGTGTTCCTGATTTAATAACTTTTATATTCTTCTTTTTCAGTTCGCCGATGAGTTGATCAAAACTTGTATTTTCAAGTGATTTATTCTCATCAATACCTAGTTCAATTAAACATCCTAGAAAAATTAGTTCCAGAGCATCTTGAAGAATTAATAGCCCTGCTGAAGATGTATGTTTATCCTCTATAAAACAAAAATCTTGTGCTTGATTAAAAAGCACCTTTGCGGTTAATAAAGTTTGAAGAACCTCGGGTTTCATATTAACGCAAGTATTTTAACAAATTTGTCCAAATACTGTGAACACAAGGAATGGATAGACTTCTTAGGTTTGTTAGTCAAAATTAACTTGGATGGCTCCTTAAAAGGTTAAGAGTGTATCAGGGTAATCGTGTAGATTAGAATTACATGACCTCTAATTTATTCACATTAACTATTTGAATGCTTATATCTTCTCTTCGTCAATAAAACTCGTCTCTTCCCAATCTTTCTCGCCACACTTTGGGCATATTAAACTATCTCTAATATCTGATCCTTCTTGATTGTCCTTAAGGAAACCACAATTCTTACATTTCAATTCTTTCTCACTTATGATTGCTGCAAACTCTTCAAGAAAGTTGAACATTTTTCAGCCCTACATAAATTTTAACATATAGCTTGTTTCAAATCCTTTCTCTCAGAAAATTACACCTTCTACACTAAGTTCACAGTCGATCGTTTGTGTGGAAAGTGTACGAAATGAACTAATATCGAGTATTGTGTATGTTAGATAGAGCGATTAATATAATCTTAACAGGTTCTTAACCATGGCACTTATAAAATGTAAAGACTGTGGTCATGATGTAAGCACTGCTGCAACTAGTTGTCCTAATTGTGGAGCACCACCAGAGATTTTTGACCCCCTTCATTTATTAGATAAAAAAGTCAAAAGTACTGACAAAATAAGTAGACTTGATATAAATACTTATCTCAAACAAGAACAAACGAAACAAGAAGACGCAAAAAGGAAGGAATCAGGAAAAGATAAACTTTTAATCTATCTATTGTCAATCATATTCTCAATGATATTTTGCCTCGGAGTTTTTGCTTTTTTTATTACTTATTTTGCCCATACTCCTGAAGCCACTGTCAAGCCTCCTGAAGCCACTGTCCAACCTCCGCCAGAACGCTCTTTAGGATTTAGAGGTAACTTAGGTTATGAAAACGACGAAGGGTTTGTGCCTATATTTATCTCTGGAAATGACATTAGGGAAGAAATGAACGATAAAGAAATCGAGAATTCTGTTGTTAAGGGTAATGCCTTTTATGTAACTCGGGGAACCGTAGTTGAAGTTATAGGAAAGGGGTCAGCGAAAGTAAACCCTATATATCAAATTAAGTTGCTTGGTGATGGAACTCAAACCCAAGAGATTCTTTTAGAAATGTATCCGAAACAAGAGGGTTGGGTTTTCGGAACCTGGATAGCGACTGTAGATGATTATTTAATTCAAGAATTTACTAGGGCAAAACTAGATGACCAGCTGATAACGCGATTAAAGGAAAAACCAGTTGAAAAGTCTGGCCTGTCTGAAGGAAGGCGCAAGGAAATTTTCATTGAAATTGTGAATGCAGAAGATAGAGCGATGAACGAATCAATCCAGCTTGAGTCGGATATTTATAAGCAAATTGACCTACAAAGAGAACTGGAGGATAAATATAAAAACGAGGTTGCTAAGAAGTATAACCTAACACGTGACCAGCTTGTCAAAATCGGCTTTGAAGGAGCTAAAAATAAGTGGCCCATGCCATAAGCGCAATTGGTTCAAGAACCACTGTGGCGACAAAAAAAACGTAAATTTGATTTTACTTTTTCTCAGTCGGTAAATCTCTTATCATTTATGGGGGCAGGTCATTCGCAATAGCATCGTGTTAAGCACTAGTGACGGGTGCTTCATAGTGTACTGCTCCCCTTTTGTCAAGCTCGGTTTAAGTTAATTGGTTATTATCCTGTTATCATTGTTGTCCTTTTAATACAGAATTCGTTAATTCTAAATGCAATAAGTACTCAAACTTATTTACCCCACGGCAGCTCTTTACTCCACTCATAATTGGAGCTTGCCAAATTATATCCGAGTTGAAATAACCTGTTCATTTCTTCTCTGTCAAAGAGTTCATCAGCCGTATATACAAATTCATCCGGCACAGCTACATAATTGAACCCTATGTGCCCTTGCTTCGCCAAATGATAGATTCTAACGAGATCATTCATGCCTGACGCTTTTACCATTATTGAAATTGTTCGTCCTGCTATTTTTATTAAATTGCGTTCAACCTCCTTGAAGTCTGGTTCTATTTTGCCATTTCTCATTACAAAAATCTCCACACATTTAAATTCCTTGGGAAGGTTTAAATTCTTATCCACTTCTGCAATGTCAAGAGTAAACTGGTAAAAGAATACTTGAGCCATGACGCCACCGTCCGAATGCATTTCATCATATTGATTTCCGTCGACTTCGACATTAATTAAAACCGGCGGAAAAAATACCGGCATCGAAGAAGAAGCTAACAACACCTCACGGAAAAGCCGCAGCGCATCTGGGTAGCCGCTACTGGCAATGGCTCCCATATTCCATATGACAAACCTTCCGGCATCCATATGAGTCGTTCCTATGTATAGCCTCCCTCCTTTCGCATGCTCCTCAGAAATCGCCGTCAGCATACTTTCGTCTACGTACGTATTGACTAGATTGATAAGAGGGGTGACATCGGCTAAGGATTCGTTCCATAAAGCCGATATTCCCCTGTTTTTAGCAATATCCTCTGTTGATATGCCAGTATAGATGGACTTCAACGTCTCATCATATTCGGGACCTAAAAATGCGAAAGGGGCGATAAGTGCACCAGTACTGACACCAGTAACCGTCTTAAATTTGGGGCGTGTTCCTGCCCTTGTCCAACCATTTAGAAATCCGGCACTGAATGCACCATTTGAACCTCCTCCTGATAGAGCCAGTAGATCATCACTGACAGCACAACCAGGTTTTTGTACTGGGTAATAAACTTCATTTTTGATTCTCACTGCATCAATAAAATCCTGTTGGAACTCAGGGTTGATTTTCCCAGCCCAAGCCCTAATTCCCGGCGTTCCAAGAATCTCGACTTTGGAGATCTGATCGGCGGGAACGGGATTCCTAGCTTTGGTTGCGCATCCCAAAGCTATTGCAGCTTGAATAATCAGAAGGACCAAACAAATATTTTTTATAGGTTGAGTAACTTTCATTATGGTTCACCCCCCGGGAAGACCATAATCACTTTTTAATTCTACCATACTTCAAGCATTATCTTAGTTTTTGTTTTAGAGTCCCATCTTCTTCGTTTCATTGCTCCCACTCCTTATGTCTTTTTCAATAAATTTTACTAGCTTATTTCTACGAGGGGAGCAGTATATATCGTCACTACAAACACAACAATGCTTAGGTCCATCATTTAAGCCACAAGCGCGTTAGGGCTGGGAATAACTTTTTGGATTACTACCCCTTGCAGGTTTATGTTTTGAGTGTAATATAAATTATCCTCCGATAGATAAGAGAAAACGGAGTTCGGCTAAAGTTATCGGAACGCTATATGATAAAGGGAAAGATAAGGAAAGTAATTGAAGCAAAGTATTCTCCTGGTGAGATAGTGAGGGTACTCAAGAGCAGGAGTGCAAAGGGGATATTTAGAGAATTTCCGGCAGTTAGATTTTGATTTTTAGATGCTCCGTGGCTCTGCCACAGGGTTTTTCACTTTTACAAGGAGGGTAGCAACATGAAACGGTTCTTCAGTGCGGTAGTAGTGGTCAGTTTGATGGCTGCATTGCATACCACGTGCACACCACTCGAAGGTGCAGACCAGGAGGAAAATCGGTTCTTCATCGGCCTCTGGGAGGGTGTCGATCCTCTTGACGGCTCTAGCGTGCAGGTCTCGATTAGCGATATCGATAGGAACGGTGTGATCGATATCATTTGGAGAGAATCCTTCTTTACGTTATGTGATGGCGAGCGTGGGGTACTCACGGGTACGGGTACCATCGGTGATGATGGTATTCTCCGCACTAATGAAGTGCTCACGTGCCTAACCACAGGCGAAACAAGCGATGGCGAAGGAGCCTACGAACCTGTAAAGAAAGATGAAATCTTAGTAACCAGCTCCCCAACTAATCCGGTCCTCCCCCCTATCATACTCCACCAAGTTAGCAGCCGCTTATAAAAAGAATATAACTTATGTCAATATACACTTTCGCCTTGGATTCATCATTTTCTAAGTGTGTTTACCTCCATAGACAAAACAAGGATCCAGGGTGTTTTATTGTCACTGCAAAGATTCCACCTTCATAGTTGCCACTAGACTTTGGATTTATAGTTAATGGAGAACCATCGCCACCAACTCTGTTTGCATAGTGTTTAACAATCTGCTGGATACGTCTGGTTACATGCAGGACAGGTAGTATTTCACGAAATAAACGAAATAAGTCCTCAAGATTTTTTCATTCACTACCTTTTTTCGTATATTTCGTAATATTAATTGTCTAATTTATTAACTTGCTAAAGTCTACTAGTATGTTGGAATTAGCCTTTCAGTAATGTTTTAGTTTATGTATAAAGCTTGTACTGCTCCCCTTTTGTCAAGCTCGGTTTAAGTTGGACTCGTGAAGGATGGTACCCATCCTTGCGATTATCGTTAACTCGATTTCCATTATGCCTCAAAACCAATTTGTCAGGATAATTTTTGCTTTGTTCTTCGTGACTTCATGTTTGAAATCAGTCTTAACCCAGAGATTTTTTGTCATAATCACGTGAAGGAGTCCATGACGATCTGGTCTTAGCTATGGCATTGGCTTGCTGGTAGGGTCAAAATGGTTTTACTAAAGTGCATTTTAGATGGATTTGAGATATGAGCTTAGTTTTCAATAAGAACATTTACTTTTAAGTATAGCCTTAATTCTTTAAATTGGGGTAGAACTAAGTAGAAATGATAAACTCACATTACTCGACCTCGTGAGCTTCAAGAAATAGTGCACGTCCAAGCGCAGTGAAAAACTGTTGATAAGGTTCAGGGTCTACGACTTGGGTGAGCTGGTATTGTGCGTTAGCACGCACTAATAGTTGGGTAGTACCCCGTGGGCGAACGGTAACCGTTAAACGTAGTCGGTAACGATCTAACTTTGTCCCGCTAACCGACCCTAAAACCTCATCAGCTTCGTCAATCACAAAGCCCAAATCTTGCATGGTTGAGATTACCGTTCTTAACATGTTCTGCCGATCTGTTGAATCAAACGCACGTGTCTGAATACTTCTAAGCTTAACTTGACTTTCGGATGCCTCTAGAAGCTGACCACGTGAACTCACACACGACGCTAAAAGTATTATAAATATTGGTAAAGTAAAAAATATGTTGTATACATTTGTTTTCGATTTATATTTCATGAGCTTCCAGAAAAACAGCCTTCGAAAATATTTGAAAAAATTCTTGGTAGAATATCGGATCGTCGAGTGATTCGCGCCTCGTTACTTGGCCTTGGGTGTTCCAAACAATGCGTTGAAATGTGATACGCACTAGGTAGCTTTTGTTATTTGCTCCATATGGACTAGTAATAAAGGAAACTCGCATCTTTTGCTCTTTATCAATTGATGATTGCGCTCCAAAAAAGGCGGCGATAATAGCTACTATAACCTGGCCCGCTTCCACAGCAGACCTATCTTTAGATGCTACAATAACCCCTAACTTAGTTTCGCTTTCGTCAATTGTAAACCCTATGTCTTGTAAGACAGCAGCTCCTGCAGATAGCAAACTTTTTTCATCATTGGTATCAAAACGTCTTGTTTGTAATTGCCGGAGTTCAAGACTTTCTGGTGATAACTGGAATGCTTCCTTAGGAATTTGTGTGGTACATCCAGATACAATAAAAACCGAAATAATAGAAAAAGTTAAGTTTTTATAAAGGAGCCGCATTTTATTTAAGGATTCGTTAAAATCGCGACGCATGATATGCAAAGTCACGGACTTTCATGTCTTTATCAAACTTAATTATTATAGTTAAGGTTCGTTGACTTGTTGAAGTAGAACCAGCTGACTGACTTCCATAAAGGATAAGAACAAAGACACCGCCTGAACTGGTTGAGTAAACACGATCGGTTGAAATCTTATCATAAATCCATGTTTCTCGACGGTTTTCGTCAGTAGTTACAATATTAGGGGATCCTAATACTCCGGCCACCTCCGCAGCCGACATACCAACCCTGATCTCTCGTTGAACAGTACCAACGGTAATACGGTCTGAACTGTCATCTTGAACTGCACTACGATGTTGCGCAGCAGACATGCAACCAGACAAGGTGAGTACGAAAAGAATAAGTAAGATAACCTTCGGTATATTAATCATAGATTTTGTTTTAAAAAAATGTTAATGAATATAACCTAGGTTAAGTAATAAAGACTGTACTCAATTTTTATAATTAAATCAAAATAATCATTCGATTTTATATATAAATTCCGTATATCACAAAAACAGTCTGAAGTCTACACAAATATTTATCCATGAGTACTCTCAAATGAGCTAATCTTTCCCTTTCACTCTGTAGGTGACCTCCTAGTGGTGTTAATTTACAGTGCTTTATACACATACGTGCCTATAAATTCAAGGAAAAAGGGGATATATCCCAATTATTACATTCTTCTTAACGCATAATTTGGGATTAATTTAAATAACTAAAAGAACCTTTATAACCGTTAATTTTAATCAACCCAATCAGCTATGAAAATATTAGTTTCTCCCCTAACCTTGGAATTGCGATTAGAAGCCCAAACCAATTTCTTCCCATCGGGAGAAAACATTGGGAAGGCATCAAATTCCTTATTATATGTGACTCTTTCCAATCCTCTACCGTCTATGTTTATAAGAAAAAGATCAAAGTTTCGACCTTTTGGATCTGACATGTTTGATGAAAAAATTATTTTCTTGCCATCAGGTGTGAAAAATGGACAGAAGTTAACTACTCCATTATTTGTGAGTTGTTTCTTGTTTCTTCCATCAGAATCCATAATAAAAATTTGTAAATTGCTCATCCTGATTAAGTTTTGTGTAAGCAATCTCTTAAAATCTTCTTTTTTTTCGATAGTTTTTGGTTGATAAGCTCTATACACAATCTTATCTCCATTTGGTGAGAAAAAAGCACCGCCTTCATAACCCAAACTATGTGTAAGCTTTTTCAAATTACTTCTATCCGTGTTTATAGTAAAAATATCTAAATCACCATCTCTGATAGAAGTAAATACAATTTTATCACCAAGAGGAGAAACAGTAGCTTCCGCATCGTAACCCCAAGAATATGTAAGACGTTTTAGATTATTTCCATTCTCGTCAGCTACAAATACGTCGTAAGAAGGGTAAATTGGCCAAACATAACCTTTTGAGGGATCAGGGAGTTGTGGTGGTTCTGAGTCATAATGATGAGTGGATGAGAATATTATTTTGCCATTTGGCAAAAAATAGGAGCAGGTGCATCGACCTTTTCCTGTACTTACCATCCTTACACCAGAACCATCTAAGTTCATTGTGTAAATCTGATCCGCTTGATTTCCATTGCGTGTAGATTGGAAAATTAGCTTCTCCCCATCTGAAGAGAAATAGGCTTCGGCATTTTCTCCACCGAAACTAAGCTGTCTAATATTTTTGAGATGTTTTTCTTCGTGATGTTTTAAATTTTCTACTTCGGCTGCATAAGTTGTAATACCTACAAACAAAATGGATAAACTAAAAGTTACGTAGTAATAAATATTTATAGATAAGACATAGGAATTTAAAATTCTAATTTTCAAATTTTACCTCCTGTTTTAATCTCACTCTAATTTTATACGGTGTTATTGATTATACTCGTTCAGTACGTTAGTAACACATTGCCTATTTAAAATATGCTTTTTAGGGGTTCATAGACCCTGGAGTATGAGATAGGTCTTAACTCTCACCTAGATATACCACGAGTTGGGATGAGTTGGTGGTGAGGCATGGTACTGCTCCCCTTATGTCAAGCAGCGTTTAAGTTGGAATTATGAATACTCCGGCTTTATGAGCAAGACTCCCCTGCTTGACACAGGCTTCATCCGCCTTGCACTAAATTAGCCCCCAGATCAAATGATCAAATGACCAATCACGGGCTATGGACGCACTGCGCGAACACGGAAGAAGCCGTTCTTACCGCTGCTGCCCACGCTGCCACTGCTGAAAAAGACTCCCCACTGGTTGGGGGACCCGCTCCCTCTCGTAGTAGCCGACCAGTATCTACGGTTGTTCAGTGTGTTGATGTTAACCATGAATGGATCGCCGTCTACCCACTGGCCCGTGCCAGCTGCGTTTGAAAGGGCACGGAGGGATTAATGGGTCATGGAATTGTTAATTCGCCTATCTGTTTCCCCCCGGAATTTCGTTCTAAAAGTGTTAGAAAAAAATATTCTAATACTTATAAAGCAACCTCAAATTTACCAATAAGTCTTAATCTCTAAAGAAATTGCCACAAGGTGTGTCTTGTAGGCAATCAAATAGTTCACATTGTCCATTGGTGAAGGAAGATCCAAAACAATTATTTGGGCCCGCTTGGTCAGCACACTCCTCTCGAGTTAGACCAGGAAATGGAATATTTATCGCTGAGCAAAGGCACTCTGAACATTGGAAACCCGTACATTCAGTTACGTCAAAAAAAGGAAACTCGCCTGGAACTGTTATTTCAAAACTAGAATCGTCACACTGAAGACCAGTTGTTAAAAACTCACAACCTTGTTCAGTCGTGTTGGGAAACGAAAATGTATAATTACAGCTTCCATCAGGGATAGGTGTCGGGGTTGGGCCAGTTGGGCCTCTAAACTTGTTTATGACGCACCCAAGGTCAGCGAGGTTCGTAAAGCCATCCCCATTACAGTCCCCATTGCCGGGTGCTGGAGTACCTCTGAATGCATTAATTATTGGGCCCAAGTCAGCTAAATTTACTAAACCGTCCGCATTTGCATCTCCTGGTTGACATTCAGTTCCACTACAGGGTCCTCCAGGTGGTGGTACCCCCGCAAATGCATCTACCACACCAAATCCCGATACATTAATAAACGATAATAAGATAGCTATTGCAATGAATTTT